>NZ_JAYXIH010000100.1:0-3071 GCF_036016755.1 Aurantimonas sp. A3-2-R12
TCAAGGTGACCGTTCCTAAGTGGTCCAATACCGGCACAACGTTGCGGCTTCGCGAGAGAGGAATCCGCAACCACAAGACCGGTCAGCGCGGGCATCAGCTGATCACCCTCAAAATCGTCCTTCCCGCGGCCGAGGAGCCAGAACTGGTCGCATTTCTGGAGACATGGGAGCCAAAGACCCGGCTGGACCCGCGCAAGGAGATGCTGACATGACGGGTATCGACGCGCTTGTCGCGGCCATCTCGGCGCTGCAGCGAAACGATCTCGAGGCTTGGCTCCGCGATGAACTCGTTTCGGCCGAGCCGGATGGGGGGCCCCTCGCCTTTTCGGACATGGAATGCGCCCGGGTCCGCTTCATCTGCACGCTGCATTACGACCTGGAGATCGACGCGGAGACCCTGCCGGTGGTCTTGTCTTTGGCCGATCAGCTCTATGAGACCCGGCAACGCCTGTTGTCGCTGACCGCCGCTGTCGCGGCGCAGGACGAGCCCATCCAGAAGGCGATCATCGCGGCTCTGTCGCCGGGTAACCGATCGCCTGAGACGGAGTGACGGCAAGGTGGACCGCAGGGACTGAGAGGTTCATCGTGGAGATGCCGCGTATCAAAGAAAACATCACATTTACGATCTCAGGCATTGGCCAGGCGTAAGGCGGTCCGATGGTATGGTCAGGCGGAAGGTGAAGCTCGATCACCCGCCATTCCTCATCAGCCAGACCGCTCAGGCGGCACCACGAAAAGGTTGGGTTCCTCCCCGGCCTGTTCCTTAGAGCGGGATGAGATTAAGTCCGGGCATATCCTGCATTGACGAGATAGTTCGTGCATTCGAGCGGTGAGATTGACGCGAGGATGTGGCCGATTGCGTCGCAGACGGCGTCGCGGTTTCGCTCGGCGGCTTTTCGCAGGAAGTGCTTCAGTTTGGCGAAGAGCTGCTCGATCGGATTGAGATCGGGCGAGTATTTCGGCAGGAACCTTCGAGAGCTTTCAGTTCCGCGTCATAGTCCCGTGGCTTGCGCATGGCATCCTCCATAAGCTGTCGATGCAGCGATGTTAGTTGAGCGCCTGCCGCAATGCTGTAAGGTTGTCGGGACGGTCTGGCACGCGCCGGTCCATCCCGATATTTTTTCGAGGGAGGGCGCGCTTATACGTCGTTCCGACGTGCGTTTGACCGTGCCAATGCTTGATCGCGATGGCGATCTATCATCTTCACGTCAAGGTCATTGGCCGCAAGGCCGGGAGCAGCGCGGTGGCCTCCGCCGCCTACCGTTCCGCCTCGCGGATGCGCGGCGAGCGGATTGACCGCGTTCAGGACTTTTCCGCCAAGCGCGGCGTCGTCCATTCCGAGGTGCTGCTGCCGGGTGGTGCGCCCGAGGCATGGAGCGACCGCGAACGACTGTGGAACGACGTCGAAGCCTTCGAGGTCCGCAAGGACGCCCAGCTCGCCCGCGAAGTGGAGTTCGCCATCCCGCGCGAGATGAGCAAGGCGCAGGGCATCGAACTCGCCCGCGACTTCGTACAATCGGAATTCGTCGACCAGGGCATGATCGCCGACCTCAATGTGCATTGGGACATGGGCGAGGACAGCACGCCCAAGCCCCATGCCCATGTCATGCTTACCATGCGCTCGGTGGACGAGAACGGCTTTGGCCGGAAGGTCCGCGACTGGAATCGCACCGAGATGGTGGAGCGGTGGCGCGAACGCTGGGCGGAGCTTGCCAACGAGCGGCTGGTCGAACTCGACATCGATGCGCGGATCGATCATCGCAGCCTTGAAGCACAGGGCATCGGGCTTGAGCCGCAAAGCCAGATCGGCGCACCCGCGCAGCGGATCGAGACACATCGTGTCGAGGCACGTCGTGTCGCGGACGAAGGCATCGAGACACGTCGTGTCAAAGGCGAAGGGATCGAGGCGGCCGCCACCGTTGCGGATCGGGCCGAGATGCACCGGCAGATCGCCCGCGACAATGGCCAACGCATCATCGCCGATCCGTCCCTCGCCTTGGATGCGATCACGCATCAGCAATCGACCTTCACGCGGCGCGAGATGGCGCGGTTCGCGCATCGGCACAGCGACGGCATCGACCAGTTCNCTTGGATGCGATCACGCATCAGCAATCGACCTTCACGCGGCGCGAGATGGCGCGGTTCGCGCATCGGCACAGCGACGGCATCGACCAGTTCAATGCGGTGACACATGCCATCAGAAACGCGCCCGATCTGGTCGAACTGGGACGGGACCGACGCGGCGAAGATCGTTTTACGACCCGCGACATGATCGTAGCCGAACAGCGCCTGCACCGTGCCGCCGAACTCATGGCCGGGATCGAACGCCATGAGGTCGATGACAGGTACACAGTGGCCGCACTGGCGCATGCCGAACAGCGCGGCCTTGTCCTCTCCGACCAACAGGCCGATGCGCTGGCTCATGTCACCGACGGACGCGATCTCGGTATCGTTATTGGCCATGCCGGAACGGGAAAGAGCGCGATGCTGGGCGTGGCGCGGGAAGCCTGGGAGGCGTCGGGCTATGACGTTCGCGGCATCGCTCTGTCCGGCATCGCGGCGGAAGCCCTCCAGAGCGGATCGGGCATTGCATCACGCACCATTGCCAGCATGGAACATGGCTGGCGGAACGGTCGCGATCTGCTCACGTCCAGCGATGTGCTGGTGATCGATGAAGCCGGCATGGTCGGCACGCGCCAGATGGAGCGCGTGCTGTCCCATGCCGCCGACGCCGGCGCGAAGATCGTCCTGGTCGGCGATCCGCGGCAATTGCAATCCATCGAAGCGGGCGCAGCCTTCCGCTCGATCCATGAGCGCCACGGCGGCGCGGAAATCAGCGAAGTTCGCCGCCAGCGCGACGACTGGCAGCGCGACGCCACACGCAATCTGGCGACCGGCAGAACCGGCAATGCGATTCATGCCTATGACAGTCATGACATGGTGCATGAGGCTCAAACGCGGAAACAGGCGCGCGATGATCTGATCGACCGCTGGGACCGCGACCGGCAGGCCGAACCGGATCGCAGCCGGATCATCCTCACCCATACCAATGCCGAGGTGCGCGCCCTCAA
>NZ_JAYXIH010000101.1:0-2876 GCF_036016755.1 Aurantimonas sp. A3-2-R12
CCGGCCGGAATCAACGACGAAAGCGAAATAGCGGTCGGCATGTGGCCGTTCTCCTCTTCGGAAAATCGCCATACGGCCCCTCAACTGCATCGGGATTGAGTCAGTCCCACGGTTCGAAGCGATTTGACACCGATCCGCCCGCGAGTGCGGCCCCAGCGATGCGCTTCGCGCTTTTCGACCCGGCCGTGGCGCGGACCACAGGCCGCTTCGACGTCAGCCTCCATGATCGCGCCCAGCGTTTCCATCCCCGCCGCAAGACAGAACCGTTCGAAGCTCTGCTGAACATCCATCAGCGCTTCGTCCGCAGTCCCGATGACCGGCGTCGTCGGCAATATGATATCTTTCTTCATGGCGTTGCTCTCCTCAGTGGAATCGGCACCCCGAGCCTAACGGCTCAAGGCGGGCAACGCCGCCCACTTCAGAGTTTCAACAGAGACCGGGACATTCCCGCGCCCCGACTTGCCGCAGGGCGGCACCATAGGAGGGCAGCTTGTCACCAAAGCCCGGTCAGCGTCCCCATTGTTTGATCGGCTTGGATTTTTCGTGCGCAAAGCCCTCCGCCCAAATCTTATGCTCGGGATCGCGTGGTGAGTATGGATTGAGAGCCACTTCGCCCTCTTGCCGATAGGCCATTCGGGCTTTCGTCCATATCGCCTTTTCCCTTTCGGCGGCGGCGATCGCTTCCTCCAGCTGTTCGGTGGTCTGTTTCTCGGGGTCAGCCATGTCAGGGCTCAAGGTATCGTGTTGCGATATCCGGTCGATGCCGGTAGCCGGTCTGTCGCTCGATCTCGCGCATGACGGCCCTCCAATGGCGTTGACGCTTTTCGTCATCGACGATTCGCGCCAGGCGTCGTCGATCCTGGGCGGCCAGCCAGGCGCGCCGCGGATCGTGCATGGCAATGAGATCATCGGCGGATTCACGGACCGCCCGTGGCGTCCACCACTTGAGAAATCGGTCAATCCAATGGCGGATCATGGCCTATCCATATGGCTGAAGGCCGAACGGCTGCTTTGGCGTTCTGGATTTGTTCGCAGGGACCAAGGCAGAATTGCGCGCCGATACGATGCGATACTTGTCGCCGGTCACAGATAACGCGGCCTGAGAATAATTCGCACAAGCGAAAAAGAAGCCGGGAACGATCACCCGACTTCGCATGGTTAGCGTATGGCAGCGAATTCAGTGACGGGCAAGCCACTCGTCGATTTCGCGGCGCACCTGATCCTTCTCATAGCCGTAGCGTTCCTGGATCTTGCCCTCGAGCTGCTCGCGATTGCCTTCGACGACATCGAGATCATCGTCGGTCAATTTGCCCCACTGTTCCCTGACGCTGCCCTTCAGCTGCTTCCAGTTTCCTTCCACACGATCCCAATCCATCGGAATTCTCCTTGAATATGCCGCTCCCGATGAGCGCTCGATACGGGAAGCTTATGCGGGACGGTTTCGTTCCAAGCGGGAAGACGGTTCCGGTCGCAAATAAACAATCGGCCGAGTGTGCCGCCGGCATCGACGATCACTGATCGGTCGTCTTTTCGTCGCCACGCGATATGGGCCGAGCATACATCCTCCTCAAATCATTTGCGTCCCGAAGCAAGGGTGCTGCCGCTTCGTGTGCCTCACGCCTGATCTCGGCAATTCGCGCCTGCGTTTGATCCCGTGCTTCCTCGGCCGCCTTTCGCCATATACCATTCACGTTTCGCTTGATCTCATCGAAGGTCTGCCGCGCCTGGTCATCGATCCATTCATAGTCCTCGAACATTGGCTCCAGAACCTTGGCTTGACATATGCCGGCGGTCCACCTCGACCCCCGGGCCGCCGCCCGCGAACCCACCTGCGGCTACCCCAGGCGATGTGCGTCAGCAGGGAGCTTGACCAGCCAAAGCCAGCAAGCGCCGCTCAGCGGCGCTAAATCACGGCTTCAGTCTCTAGTTTGCCGGCGGAACGGCAGCCGGCTCGGTGTTTGTCGGGGGAGAGGCAGCGGGCTCCGAGTCTAGCGTGGCGGGCTCTTCGGTCACGACAGGTACGGTCTCGGCCTCGTCGTCGAAGGTACCAAGCGCCCAGGCCAGCAGGAGCAGGCCGAGAATCACGGCCAAGGCAATGCCGATCAGCTTGCCGACATTGCTCTTGCTTTCGGTAATGGTGACTTTCGGATCACGGTAGTTGCTCACGGTTTCAGTCCTTTGTTAGATTGCTGGCGCTGCGCGGAGATCAATAGTCGCTGTCAGGCGAACGCCGCCGGTAGGACCGCATGTCGGGGTTGGTATAGGCGGGGTCTCTTTCGCCCCGCAGCGCCGGATCGAGAGTTCCACGCATTGGGTCGCGCGGCGGGAGCAGATCGTAATTGCTGAATTCGGCGTCCAGGTCGTCGATGTTGTAGGCCTCGGCTTCGGGACGCCGCATGATGGCCTGGATGCGATCAACCCGATCGTCACCGGCATCAACCGAGACGATATAGTCGCCCCGGCGAACACTGGCCTCATACGTCCGGGCGTCGGCGTCCGGCAGGTTCAGATCATGGATCGCGTCGAAGTAGCGACGGTCATCGTCGTCCGCGGCAACAATCCCGCGATCATGGTCGGGAATTACATGGATATCGCTGCGGGACAGACCCTCCGCTTCGAGTTCCTGACGGACCAGGTCGGCTACGGCATGGGTGCGATAAATCGCTGTAACGTTGCGGTTCATATCTTCCTCCCGAACACCTCGTTGTGCGTCTCTAATGCTCGCGCGCTGTCCAGAGTTCCATTCTGCCATCACACGTGTACAAAAAGGGGATGTCCCGAAGTTTGTTGAACTTCGTTGAGCGGCGATGCCGGGTTGAACGTTACGCGGCCCTCGATGCAGGGGCAATGAACTTTTCGGCATTTTGGCGCTGATG
>NZ_JAYXIH010000102.1:0-2795 GCF_036016755.1 Aurantimonas sp. A3-2-R12
CCATGAAGATCGCCGAACGGGCCGAGCCGGGGACCGTCATCCTCTGCATGCTGCCCGACACGGGCGAACGCTACATGTCAACGCCGCTGTTCGAGTCGATCCCCGAGGATATGACCGAGGAAGAAACGGCGTTGTCGCGTTCGACCCCCGGTTTCCAGATGGCCGCCGAGTAGACGGCGGCGGGCGGCCGGTGCGTGCTTACCCACGAGGTGGCCGGCGGCGAGGCGATCAGCGACGCGCGTACCGTGTCGGGCGACGCATTGCCGCCTATTGCGGCGACGCTGGTGGTGCGGCGGTCCTGAGGCGTCCTGATGGTCACCCATGTGGGCGACATATTTCAGCTTGGGAAACGAGCAATGGATACGATCGCGAAAGAAGCGAAGTCTGCCCGGGAGGAAACCCTCGACCCTGCGGATTGGGAAGTGCTTCGCGTCCTTGCCCGACGCGTCGTTGACGACGCGGTCGACTATATCCGCGACGTTCGCGAACGCCCTCTTTGGCAGGACATGCCGCCCGAGGTACGCGCACAGTTCCGCAGCCCGGTGCCGCAGGAGGGCCGGCCGCTGGCGGAGGTCTACGACGATCTCGTCACAAACATGCTGCCCTACCCGATGGGCAAAATCCATCCGCGCTTCTGGATGTGGTACATGGGGGCGAGCAACTTCACTGGCGCGCTGGGAGACTTCCTTGCAGCCATTCTTGGCTCGAATCTGGGCGGAGGCGATCATGCCGCTGCGGAGATCGACAAGCAGGTCGTCAATTGGTTGAAGGAGATGATGGGCTACCCGCCCGAGGCCAGCGGCACGCTGGTCTCGGGCGGGTCGATGGCCAACCTGATCGGGTTGACCGTGGCGCGCAACCGGATGTCCGGTATCGACCTGCGCGAACTGGGCGTGGGTGCGCTGAAGGAACCCATGCGGTTCTACGGCTCCGACCAGATCCACTCGTGTCACCAGATCGCCCTCGAGGCGATGGGGATGGGCAACCGGGCGCTCTGCCGCGTACCCACGGACGCGGCCTGCCGGATGGACGTTTCAGCCCTTCGCACCGCCATCGCCGAAGACAGGGCGGCAGGGGCCCAGCCCGCCTGCGTGATCGCGACCGCTGGCACGGTCAATACCGGTGCTATCGACGATCTGGAGGCGATTGCAGATCTCTGCGCCGAAGACGGGCTGTGGCTGCATGTGGACGGCTGCATCGGCGCGCTTCTTGCCATCGCGCCCGAGGGGAAGGCGCTGGTGCGCGGGATCGCGCGGGCCGATTCCATCGCGCTCGACCCGCACAAATGGCTCCACGCCCCGTTTGAGGTGGGCTGCGCCCTGGTCCGGGATGCCGATGCACATTTCGGGAGCTTCACGCTGACGCCGGAGTATCTGGAAAACGCACCGCGCGGCATCGCTTCAGGGGCCTGGTTGAACGACTTCGGCCTTCAGACATCGCGCGGGTTTCGTGCGCTCAAGGTGTGGATGGCGCTTGAGGAACATGGCGTCGCCAAATTTGGCCGCCTGATCGATCAGGATCTCGCCCATGCGCACTATCTGACGGAACGGATCACAGCCACCCCCGATCTCAGCATCTGTTTTCCGACCGCCATCAACATCGTCTGCTTTCGATACGACCCGGGTGGGCTGACCGAGCCGGCACTCAAGAAGCTGAACACCGAAATCATGGTTCGGATGCAGGAAGCTGGCGTTGCTGCGGTATCCGACACGACGGTGCAAGGCCGCCATTGCCTGCGCGCCGCAATCAACAATCACCGAACGACCCGCGCAGATCTGAATATCCTCATCGACGAGGTTGGACGCCAGGGGGCGGCGCTGATTGGCGAGGCCGTTCTTGAACGCCCCTGAACTTCACGCGCTGTGGGTCTCCGAACAAGGACGAATGGATCAATGCAGGCGACGCTGTTGTCTGCAAGCCCTTCGGGGGTGCCATCGCCGGTCCGAGCTAATACTAACGTGCATTGATCAGAACCTGTGCGCCCAGTCGGCTCCAACGTGACCTTCATCCGCCATGACGGGGGTGTGGAGCGTCCTACTCGCCGCTGAGATACCTGCGGTTAGCCCAGCCCTGCCTGCCGTCGATTCGAACTTTCTGCCACGAACCCGTCGCATACGGCAGGAGCGCGATGCCACACGTCCGACGGGATAGCTGAGCAAGAACGCGGGACTGAGGTGATGGCCATGCCCGGAGATTCAAGGTGTCTCCCCGCGCCACACCGGTGACGCAATACATGGCCGGCGAGACCATCGAGATATATCGCTTTTGCACCCATCCTAGCGAGTGGCCGTCTTCGACGGGACACCAACTGCCCCGACAGGGACCAGTGACCAAAATTCCGCACTCTCCGTAACGCTTTCGAGCAGCAATAGGGGCGTCGGCCCTCGGACGTTCGCGCATGTTCAGGCGGTCATCGGAGCGAACATTAACGACGCAATGTTCCTCTCCAGGAACGACCTGAGCCGTTGCCAGCCCGATTAGCCCAAATAAGCTGAGGGCAGCTAGAACGAGCAGCGCCATCCATTTAGTCATCCTGGCCTCCCGGTATCGCGCCGCACCCTACAGCGGCTTGCCTGAACGCCAGATGTATGGTTGCCCAGTCATGGGGTGCCTCTTGACCTGCCACTGAGTTTTTCCTCCACTGTCAAATCGCTTCGAACCGTGCCCCCCATTTCGCTTGGAATGTTGGGACTGACTCAATCCCGATGCAGTTGAGGGGCCGTATGGCGATTTTCCGAAGAGGAGAACGGCCACATGCCGACCGCTATTTCGCTTTCGTCGTTGATTCCGGCCGG
>NZ_JAYXIH010000103.1:0-2707 GCF_036016755.1 Aurantimonas sp. A3-2-R12
ATGGCCACCGGCACCAAGCCAGAAACCGTCCGCATTTCCACCGCAGCCGCCTGAAACGGAGCCGCTTCAGTTACACCCCAATTTCCACCACGTTGACGGACACGACCCCACAGCCACCGCACCGCACCAGACCGGAGAACATATGCTTCGGCCTTCTGCGCTTATGCAGCCGGGTTCCACCGTAGAGCTTCTTGCGTACTTGGACGGCGTTCCATAGCTCGTCGCTGACGATGCGCAGGTGAGGCGCTTCCACCACCTGCCACTGTTCGGACGGGTTCGGGCGGGAGATGCGCTTGCCGGTCTCCGGGTCCTTGACCATCTGAACGCGATTGAAGACCAAGAGCCCGATATAGGCCTCGTTATAGAGTATGCCGCTGCGACGTTTGAGGTTGCCGTTGATCGTGGAGGCTCCCCATTCTCGGCCGAAGGGAGAGGGAATGCCGTCGCGGTTAAGGCCAGCGGCGATGGTCCGGGCGGAACGCCCCGAGGCAAATTCCTGGAAGATGCGCTGGATGATACCAGCCTGTTCTTCGTCCACTTCACGGAGGCCTCGGATCGGCTCCCCTCGCTCGTCGAGCTTCTTGACCACACGATATCCGTAGGACAGGCCCCCGGCGGAATATCCGCTGATGACGCGACCGGACTGGCCACGCCTGATTTTGGCAGCCAGATCACGAAGGAAGAGAGCGTTCATCGTGCCTTTTAGGCCAATATGCAGTTCGTCCACCGTTCCTTCTGACAGGGTAACGATGCGAATACCGGCGAAGCGAAGCCGCTTGAACAGTGCCGCAATGTCTTCCTGGTCACGGGACAGCCTATCAAGGGCTTCGGCCAGAACCACGTCGAAGCGCGCATCCTGAGCATCCGTGAGAAGCGTCTTTATCCCCGGTCGAAGGATCATGCTGGCACCGGAGATTGCGGCGTCGGTATAGCACTCCACGATCTGCCAGCCTTCACGCTCCGCACGTTCACGACACAGTCGCAGTTGATCCTCTATCGAGGCTGCCCGCTGATTGTCGGAGGAATAGCGGGCGTAAAGGGCAGCGCGGGTCATCGCGGTCTCCGTTCAGTCAGTCCTTGATGGCATCCTCCGGCGCCGGCGGCACATCCGGTGCACGGTCAAGAAGCCTCGTCAGATCACCGCGTTTTGCCGTGCTGGCACGCGCTTTCAGGAAATCATCAGCCGTTTCCACGGCACCGATCTTCTGCGCCACGGCTGAGATAATCCACTGATTGAGCGACACGCCGTCCTCCATGGCAAGACGCACCGCCGTTTCTTTGAGCGATTGCGGCAATTGCAGCGGGTATTTGTAGCGTTGGGTCTGTGTCATGTGTTCAGTCTCCTGACGATCTCTCCCGGTGTCGCAATGGTCACGCCCAGCTTGAGCGCCGGGCGGAAATCCCTGACGTTATGCGTAACGATGGCCTCGGCCTCTCCGTTCAGGGCAGCCTCAAGCACCATCTCATCCGCGGCATCGGCCAGCATGGGGCGCGTCCGAAACGAGATGTCGACGCCCGCGGACACGGTCGCGAGTGCGCTCATGACCGCCGCGACATCCTCCAGGCTTTGGCCCGTCGCCGTCCGGGTTTCCTCCCGGCTCAGCACCGCCTCATATTCCAGAAACAGCGCCGTGGAACAAAGCGGCGTCACCATGCCCCGGTCAACGAACCGCAACAGCAGGTTGCTTGCTCCGTTGCGGCTGCGGAACGCTGCCACGATCACGTTGGTGTCCAGAACCAGCCTCATGGAAGGTAATTTATAGACATCCCATAAGATGTCAATTTTGCGCTCGCCACATCCGGTCATGCTATCCCGCAGCAACACGGGGCATAGCGTCATCCGTCATCGTCGCCTGCTTCGGGTGGCCTGTTGTCATTGGCTGCGCGCATGGCTTTCTCGTGATCTTCCCGCGCGATCTGACGTCCGACCAGTCGAGCGATGGACAGCACCACCACGTCAAGCCGCTCGGACGCGTCCGCATTGTCCCCGGTCTCCTGTCCATCGGGCGGGCGGTTGTCATTGGCAGGTTTCCATCTGCCTGTGCACTTGTCGTCATTGGCCATCACCGGCCTCTTCCTCCGGCCTCCACGATACGGGATCTTCGATCCAGCGATTGATGTCGGATTCTCGCCATCCGGCGCCGTTGATGCTGATCCTGAGCTGCACGGGGAACGTCCCTTCGGCGATCTTTCGATAGATGGTGGAGCGGGACAGGCCCGTCCGGGCGAGGACGGTATTCAGGCGGACGATACGGTCTGGTGCGAGCATGGATGCGATGCCTCCGGCTGGCGGTTTCTGACGGCTCTTTGTCCAGTCAGGACAGGCCCTTGCCGGGGCGCAAGAGGGTTCGGGGAATCGTCGCGGCGCCGGATGGAAACGGCGGCGCATAGGACGGTTCTCATATCCCGATCCCCCTTCCTCTCCCGAGATCGAGACCGTGAGAAAGGGCGAGGGCTGCACCGAGTCGGCGGCCAGCCTCCATGTCGATGCCGAGGGCTGCCTTGCGGTTGGCGAGCAGAGATTCCATCTGCGGATCGCGTTCGAGGCTCTTGGCCATGTCGCCCATTACCGACCGGGTGGCCTTGTAGCCGGACATATCGCCCGCCTGGTATTGGCGCTGACTGGTGCGGTCGAGCTTCTGCCAGCGCTCGACAAAGCGGTCGGCGCGACGGCTGGGATCGATGCGGATTTCGGTTTCAAGCTGGA
>NZ_JAYXIH010000104.1:0-2683 GCF_036016755.1 Aurantimonas sp. A3-2-R12
GCAGGATGTCGAGGGTTGCGTCGGATGCTCCGACGCCGAGCCTCATGCATAGGAGACGGGTCGCCCCTATCTCAGGCGAACATGTGGTCTAGCGGAGATCATACGCGCTTCAGTGCTTCAGTTGCTCGATCCTCATAATACCTCCCTCAGTTGAGCCGGATAGCAAACCACCAAGCACTGCGCGCGGCAATCCCCCGATCAATCTTCGGAGGTTCCCATGCTCTCGTTCCAGATCGTCTTCTTCGTTACCGTCGCGCTCACGGTCGCAAGCGGCATCGCAGCGACGTCCATAGTCGTGTTCGGCGACACCAGGCGCAATATCGGCCATCGGCATATTTCGACACCGCGATCTGAGCCAGCAGCGCTTCGGTCGGAATGCCGCTTTCGATGATGCGGGCGGGAGCGGCTGCCTGGATGACGCCGTCCCAGCCCTTGTAGGCATATTTGGGGCGGCGGGTGCAAAATCTCGAAACGCATGACGAGGTCAGAAATGCTCGGCGGAATGCCGGAAACCGGGGGGCCCATCACGAACAGCTTGTCTGCTTTATCCGGTAGCGCGCCGCGTATTTCCGGCTGCCGCGCTGCCGCGCTGCCTCGCTGCGATGCCGGCTACTCGTTTGGAAGCATGCTCTGGTGTTCGATCCGCATGGCACGCTAATATCGCGCCGCGTCGCCCGCGCCTCCTCCCAGCGTGGTTGAAAGAATGATCCTCAAATCGCCGACAAAACTTTGGCTGTCGACATAGCCGCGGTCTGCCTCGGCAAGCGCTTCCGGCGTCGACATATCTATCGCCGCAAGCTGCGCCGGTCCGGTTATGCCGGGCCGGACACCGAACACGTTCCGCTTGCGCCGAGCTTCGATCACCGCGGGCTGGTTGAGCAGACACGGACGCGGCCCGACCAAGCTCATGTCGCCACGCAAGACATTGAACAACGGAGGAAGCTCGTCGAGCTTTGCTGACCTGAGCCGCCGACCGAGCGGCGTAACCCAGCTGGACGAGACCGCGTGGGATCCGGCCACCGGCGCGCCGACCGCCATCGTGCGAAACTTGTAGCATTCGAACGGCATTTCGTAGCGCCCCACGCGCGGCTGGACGAACAATGCGCCGCCCGGCGAAGATCGCCTCACCAGGATGGCGGTGGCAAGCATAACCGGCCACAACAAAGCCAGTGCGATCGCCGCGACAGTGAAATCAAACAGTCTTTTCATTGCCTTGTCGTCTGAGCTAATTCCGCTCTCAGCTTTTCCGGGGCCCCATGAATTCCTTTCCGGATCGCTTGATCCCCTCCTCGGTGCGAATCTTGGGCGTCCAGGCGAACGTTTGTCGGAAGCGCGTCGAGTCGACTTCTAGATCGCCCAGCATGCTCTGCGCCACCTTGGCCCGGCCGATGACCTTGAGCAGAAGGCTCAACGCCTTTTTGGGCGCCGGCAGCAGCCGGGCGGGCAAGCCCATGCCTGTCCGAAGCCACAGTATGATATCCTTCAAACTGGCTGCCTCGCCATCGCCGATCATGAATATTCCCGACCGGCGATCTTCCCTCGGCATCGTTAGCAGGTGAACGATCGCATCAGCGAGGTTGTCAACGGCAGTCAGGGTACGGCGATTGTCCACCGAAGCGAACGGCAAGGGCAGACCGGTCGCCGCCAGACGCTGAAGAAGTCGCCAGTTGCCTTGGGCGGCGGCGCCATAAACGACCGAGGGCCGAAGCACGATGGCGGTGCGCCCCGGCTGTGCGAAGGAGTTCAGATGGTGCTCGGCGTCGAGCTTGGATCGCCCGTAGGCAGTCAATGGTTCGGTAGGGGTGTCTTCACTGATTGGGCCGTCGGCGGAATGGTCCGAAACCGCGAACACGCTGGAAAGCAAGATGAAGAACTCCACGCCGTTTTCGCACGCTTGCTCGACCAGCCTCTCGGTGCCCTTGTTGTTCACTTCCTGAAACGCCTCGTCCGTCACTCCCGGCAATGGCACCTGCGCAGCGAGGTGCAGCACACGGTCGCAGTCGCGCAGTGCGTCCGTCCAATCCGTATGTTGTCCCACCCCTCCGACGCCACAAAAGCGCACGTCGCCCTCCGTGGACCATTTTTCGTTGGTTCGTCCGGCTAGGTTGAGCTTCTGTCCGTCGGCAACGAGTCGACGAACAACATGTCGGCCGACAAAGCCACTGGCACCGGTGATCAAGATTCTGTTCATGGCGCTCGTCGTGGATGATTCATTGCGATCACGGTCACCACAGGAATTTCGGAGCGGAGTCAACCCATCCGCCGGCCAAGGAGCTATCCGCCTTCAAGCGAACATTATCTTTACGTTGAAGAACAGGGCCAAATCGGCTAGTTCATTGTCCTGCATTCCGGGGATCGACATGCGCCTGCTCAATTATGTGAGGGAAATCCGTTTTTCGCGGTACTGGGCGACGGTTCACGATCTCACAGTGGCGGCATGCGCTTTTCTTCTTGCCTATGTCACGGTCGTGGGACTCCAGCGAGCTATGGCGGAAACTGGGTGATGACGGTTTGAGAAAGGCGGCGTATCGGGGCGGGTGTCGAAGCCTGCCCGAACCTCCAGAGGAGCGATACGCCTTGTGTGGTTGCCGCCCGTGATGCAAGAAGTTTTCAACCAATGAGCATGTGATCGAGCGCGGTCTTGTGTCAGGCCTGTTTCTGCGGCGTTCACGTGCCGCTGGCC
>NZ_JAYXIH010000105.1:0-2031 GCF_036016755.1 Aurantimonas sp. A3-2-R12
GCCCGGCTCCGATCGCATTGCGTTGTTGTCAGGTAGGAGCGACCGTCGAGACTGAACTCACATGCTGCCAAAGCGTATGTTGGCAGAGACCCGCGAGATGATCACCGCAGGGAGTGTCGAACGGCATTGAACCGGGGGTCTGACTCATCTTTGATGCAGTTTGGCGGTGGGAATGGCGATTTCGTTGGAGATCGCTGCCATGTCGTACCGTCTGTCGCTTTCGTCTTTGATCCCGGGAGGTCTTGCTGTCGACCGACATGAGATATCAGATGGTGCCCTGGTGGTGACGGCATCGGCCCGTTCGCCGTTCGCGGCATGTCCCTCTTGCACCCGGCCATCGCGCCGCGTCCACAGTCGCTACGAACGCCATGTATCCGATCTGCCGTCGGCCGGTCGCGCTGTTCATCTTCGACTCGTGACCCGCCGCTTCCGGTGCGATGCGGCTGCATGCCGCCAAAGGATTTTCTCCGAGCGGTTTGGAGACGACATCGTTCCTCAACGTGCTCGCCGGACGGGACGCATGGAGTGCATCGTCCATCATCTCGGCCTGGCCCTTGGCGGCAGACCTGGTGCCAGCTTCGCCCAGCGCCTGATGATTCCGGTCAGCAACGACACCCTGCTGCGCGTCGTTCGGCGGCGGGCACGGCCCCGAACCGACACACTCGCCGTTGTGGGGGTCGACGACTGGGCGTTCCGGCGCAACCATTGCTACGGCTCGATCGTCTGCGATCTGGAACGTCGCCGCATCGTCAAGCTGCTGCCCGATCGCGAGATCGCAACCGTCGCTGCGTGGCTGTCGCGTCACCCGACGATCCGGGTCGTTTCCCGGGACCGGGGTGGTGGCTATGGCGAGGCAACCACAAAGGCGCTGCCGAGCGCCATCCAGGTCGCCGATCGTTGGCACCTCATGGAGAATGCCAGCGCCGCCTTTCTCGCGGCCGTCAAGCAGTCGATGAAGCCGATCCGCGCCGCTCTGGATGCGACGGTCATCGATCCACAGCTCCTGACGTCGGCCGAGCGGATCCAGTTCGAGGGCTACCTTCGACGCGAGGAAACAAACGCCGTGATCACCAGCCTTGCCGCGGAGTGCGTCTCGATCAAGGAGATCGTCCGGCGAACTGGTCGGAGTCGCAAGCTGGTCCGACAGATTGTGCGCGGTGAGCGCACCGACGTATTCCGTACCCGCCAGGGATCACTCGATCCTCATCTGCCGTTCCTCGACGCGCAATGGGACACAGGCTGTCGCAACGGCGCCGAACTCTGGCGGCGGCTTCGGACGATGGGCTTTGCCGGATCGACCCGCGTCGTTGGCGAGTGGGCGACGCGCCGACGACGTTCAGAGAGAATGACGAACGCCCAGTTTCGCAGGGTTCCCTCGGCGCGATCGATTGCTCGTCTCATGATGTTGATGCGCGATCATCTGACAAAAGCCGAGACGGTCACCGTCGCAGCGATAGAGACTGGTGCCCCAGCGCTTGCTGAGGCGCGGGTGCCGATCGATCGCTTCCACACCATCATCCGCCGACGGGCAACAAGCGATCTCGATGAATGGATCCGGGCCGCTACACCGAGCCTGATCGCCTCATTCGTCCGCGGCCTCACCAAAGATCTTGCCGCCGTGCGCGCCGCCATCGCCGAGCCCTGGTCGAACGGGCAAACCGAAGGGCAAGTCAACAAGCTCAAGCTCGTCAAACGACAAATGTACGGCCGCGGAAAGATCGACCTGCTCGAGGCCCGATTGCTCGGTGCGTACTGATCGTCATCGGATTTGCGTCAGACCCCCGTTTGGACGCCGATTGACAGCGGGCGCTGCCGTCCGGGCTGAAATCCTATGTCCTGCAATATCGCGCACCGACAGGACGCAGCCGTCGCATCAATGTCGGTCGGCACGGTGTTTTGACCGTCGAGCAGGCGCGCAACATAGAGGTGGCTCGGGAAAATTGGACAGCGTGCTGAGTGGATTGTCTGCCTGAAGGCGGCCAGGATGGCCGAGATCAGGAGAGACGATGAGCAAGAGACCCAGGCGGAACC
>NZ_JAYXIH010000106.1:0-1979 GCF_036016755.1 Aurantimonas sp. A3-2-R12
ATGGCCGTTCGAAAACCCGCCCCCGAGCGCAAGGCCGAGATTTTGGAAGCGACATTGCGGCTGGCGGACGAGCTCGGCCCCGACCGCCTCTCCACCGAAGCGATCGCCCGCGCGGTCGGGCTGACTCAGCCAGGTATCTTCCGGCATTTCCCGACCAAACAGGCGATCTGGGAAGCGGTCGCGGCGACGATCACCGACAAAATGGCCGCTGGCTGGCGAACCGTCCTTGATCGTGGCGGCACACCGATCGATCGCTTGCGTGGCTTGATCGGCGCCCAATTGCGGCTGATCCAGGCGACACCCGCGATTCCCGCGATCCTCTTTTCCAGGGAGCTCCACGCGGAGAACGATTTTCTGCGCAAGTCGGTGCTGGGCCTGATGAACCGGTTTCACACGGCAATCGCCGGCCAAATCGCCAAGGCCCAGGACGAGCGGATGTTCCGCCGGGATCTTGATCCCGACGATGCCGCGTATCTGGTGCTCGGGCTTATTCAGGGACTGGCGGTCCGTTGGTCGCTGAGCGGCCGGTCCTTTCAATTGGCCGACGAAGGTATTCGGCTCCTTGAGGTTCAAATCGGGCTGTTCGCCGCGCCTCCGGTCGACGCGACCGAGAGCGAGCGGCCGACATGAAGCGGAACGGAGTTGGCGGCCGCTGGCCTGTTCGGGGGCCTGATTTCCGGCAGCGGTCAGCGGAAGGAAGAGGAAGGATGATGACCATATGTCCCCTCGCCCGTATCCGCATCGCAGCGGTCGCGACATGACTTCGGCACCGGGATGCGGCTCGGGGACACTTTGGACCGCAATGTTGCTGCTGGCGGCCTTTCTGACGGCGACCGGCTGTGCGTCGCGACCCGGCCCGCAGGTTCTCGCAGTGGTTCCGGCGAGCGCGACGGCGGTCGAGCAGGTGACCATCCAGGTTGCCACGACGCGCCAGCGTGACACGACGAACGGCAACTATTCGTCCGGTCGTTCTCCGACACTGAACTTCGAGCGCTTCACCGTCTCCGTTCCAAAGGATCATGTGATGACGGCGATCGAATGGCCGAAAGGTGCGCCGGATCCGGAACAAAGCTTCGCGGTGACGGAACGGACCATCCTGCCGAAGCTCGAATTCCAGGCGCCGTCGCGCCGAACCGGCGGCCTTGCAGGAAAGCGCGATGTCGTCATCTTCGTCCACGGCTACAATTACAGCTTCGAGGAATCGCTGTTCAGGCTGGCGCAACTCGCCGTCGACGGCAAGCTGACGGAGACGCCGGTTCTCTTCGCCTGGCCTTCGGCGGCATCTGTGGCGGGTTACGTCGCCGACAAGGACGCCGTCACCTATTCGCGTGACGATCTCGTTCGCGTTCTGACGGATATTGCGAATGATCCGAAGGTCGGAAGGATCACGGTGTTCGGGCACAGCATGGGCGCTTGGCTCACGGCGGAGGCTCTGCGCCAGCTCCGGTTGACCGGCCGGGACGCGGTCATTGATCGGTTGAGCGGCGTCGTGCTTGCGGCCCCCGATATCGATATCGATGTCTTTCGCCGCCAGATGGAGATCATCGGCCCTCTGGACCCGCCTATGACGCTGCTGGTTTCCAAGGACGACCGCGCCTTGATGGCATCCAGCCGGATCGCCGGGTCCCGCGACCGGATCGGCACCCGCGACGTCAACGATCCGCAAGTACAGGCGCTCGCCGGCGCCAACAACATCCGGCTGATCGACATATCCGAGGTCTCGGCTCTCGACGGAACCAACCACAACCGGTTCGTCGGGCTGGTCACGGTGTTTCCGCGGTTGCAGAATGGCGTACGCACCGGCCTCGCCCGGGCTGGCGCCTTCGTGCTGGAGCCGATCAGCGCCACTCTCCTGCCGCCCCGGCCGTAAGGTGGCCCGACAGATGATGCCCTCAACTCGCCTCACCACAAGTAGACCGGAGCCGCTGGAATGACGATCCCGGTCTTCACGAAACGTCTCTTTCCAATCCTGCTGGCGC
>NZ_JAYXIH010000107.1:0-1913 GCF_036016755.1 Aurantimonas sp. A3-2-R12
CGTACCGCAGATGAAGACCACCGGCACGGGCGGCGCCGCCCGTGCCGAACAGACCAACACCGACAGCTGGGAAGAGTTCTGAGCCGCATCCTTCTCGGGCCGCTGACAGGAGTACCACGACACACCACAATCAGAGCCGGCGGGGTCTCAACCCTCGCCGGCTTTGTCATATCCGCCGACGGGTAGAAGTGGAGCCGACGCGGGTAGCCACCGGTGGCTGCATTCCCGTCTCGAAAGAAGCCTTCAGCGACGAAACAATTTGGTAAGCATTTATAACGAATGTCTGCTCCGGAGAAGGATGGCCGCAAAAGCTGTGTCGATCGTGCCGCGAATTCCGCCGAGAGGTTCGGCGGTGTCGGGTTCCTGTCGCCAGCTGTTGTCGGCCACTCGATTATATCTTTGGGGGGGGGAACTCATGCGATTGGCCAACATCAATATTTCCAGGAAGATCACCGCGGCCTTCGCCGTCATGGTGCTCGGAGCCGCGATCATGGGCTCCTCCATTTTCATGTTCATGGAGAATGTCCAGAGCGCCGGTAAGGCCAAAGACGTCTATATGGCCGTCGAGGACGCCGCGATGGAGGCGCGTTTCGCGGTCGCCCGCCAGGAGGGGTCGCTGCGCGGGTTCATGATCACGCGCGATCCGTATTTCGCCACACGGACGAAGGACCACTACCAGACCTTTTTGAAGCACGTGGCCGACCTTCGCGCGCGAGTCGGTGCGGACCCGGACATGTCCGGTCGTCTGGTGGTGCTCGAGAAGGCCATGAGCGCGTGGCACACGGAAATCGCCGATCCGGTGATCGAGCTGGCCGCGAGCCCGATAAGTTACCCGCGCGCGCTGGACCTCTTCAATTCCGGCAAGGCCGACGAGTTCATCGAGCCGGTGGAGGAGACCCTGGATGCGATCCGGGCTCGCCAGGACGAGACGATCGCGGAGGCGACCGCAGTCGAGGTCAGTCGGAACAGCATGGTGAAATGGGCGGTAGTCCTCGGCGTGGGGTTTCTCATCATTTCGGCGGCCGGGCTTGGCTGGCTCCTGTCTCGGGGAATCGCCACTCCGATTAACGCCATGACCGACGTGATGCGGCGGCTGGCGGACGGAGACAAGACCGTTGTGATCGCGGGTGCTGGCCGCAAGGATGAGATCGGCGCGATGGCTGTTGCAGTGGAGACCTTCAAGCAGGCGGCAATCGAGCGTGAGCGTCTGGAGAGCGAGGCTGCGGCAGCGCGGATCGACCAGGAACAGGCGAAGAACCGCCAGGCAGCGCTGGACAACGCCAAGGCCGAGGATCTGCGCGCCTTCGTCGGTGTGGTCGAGGTCGGTTTCGAGCGGCTGTCGGCGGGCGACCTGACGGTGCGCATGGCCGAGCCGGTGGCGGCGGAGTTCGAGCCGATCCGGGCAAAGTTCAACGACAGCGTCGGCAAGCTGGAGGATGCGATCGGCAATNCGGTGCGCATGGCCGAGCCGGTGGCGGCGGAGTTCGAGCCGATCCGGGCAAAGTTCAACGACAGCGTCGGCAAGCTGGAGGATGCGATCGGCAATGTGGTGACCTCGATCGGTTCGATCCGGTCTGGCCTGCAGGAGATCAACACGGCGTCGAACGATCTGGCACAGCGCACCGAGCAGCAGGCGGCCAACCTGGAAGAGACGGTTGCGGCGCTCGGCGAGGTGACGACGGCGGTGAACGAGACGGCCGAAGGCGCCGGCAAGGCGCAGACGGCGGCGAGTTCCGCCCGTGGCAAGGCCGAAAAGGGCGGCGAGATCGTTGGCCAGGCGGTTGCGGCGATGAGCCAGATCGAAAAATCCTCCGAGCAGATCAACCAGATCATCTCGGTGATCGACGAGATCGCCTTCCAGACCAATTTGCTGGCCTTGAATGCGGGCGTCGAGGCGGCGCGGGCCGGCGAGG
>NZ_JAYXIH010000108.1:0-1815 GCF_036016755.1 Aurantimonas sp. A3-2-R12
CTCCGGTCAGGTTGAAGTCTCGCAACTCCACCTTAGCCGGCCAATCCGGTGGCCACTTCCGTCACACCATTCGAGGTCCGATTTTCCACCATCAAAGCGGACACTACCTTCAACGAATCACCGAGGTCTGCTAGGTGCGGCGGACTCATCCCATGAATGCGCCTTACGGAGACGGAAACATGTCCGACGTGAATGGTGTCGCCCAGGATCAACTGCGCTCCTTCGTCGAGCGGATCGAGCGACTCGAGGAAGAAAAAAAGACGATCAGCGACGACATCAAGGATGTCTACGCCGAGGCCAAGGGCAACGGCTTCGATACCAAGGTGCTGCGTCGGGTTGTCTCGCTGCGCAAGCAGGATCAGAACGAACGCCAGGAGCAGGAGGCCATCCTCGACCTTTATCTGCAGGCGCTCGGCATGGCAGCGGATCTGCCGAAAGACTGATGTCGACCAGCGCCCTGTTCGGCCTCAATTACAAAAAGCCCGCCGGATACGATCCGGCGGGCTTTTTGCGATGCCTTGATGGCTTATACCAACCTGCGGCGATAGGAACCCATTCGACCGGGACGGTCGCCGATGCATGGCAAGGAGCGGGACGACGCGCGATGCGGCGCATCGGGCGAGGCCCGCGACGAAGCCAGGCGCGGCGAGCGCCCGGCCTTCGGTGGGCAGGACGGGCTTGCCGGACGGCGTCGCACCGCTAGCCCGATGCGCCGCATCGAACCGCGCGTCGCACCTGGCCGGACAAGCCCATTCAGCGCCATCGAATAGGTCCCTATCGCCGCAGGTTGGTNTAGCCCGATGCGCCGCATCGAACCGCGCGTCGCACCTGGCCGGACAAGCCCATTCAGCGCCATCGAATAGGTCCCTATCGCCGCAGGTTGGTATTACGACGCGACCTAGAAGCGGGTCGGCTGACCTTTGCTTAGCGGGCGGTGGCGCGGCGACGCTTGTGGCCGAGACCCATCTGCTTGGCCAGACGCGAGCGGGCCGCAGCATAATTCGGCGCGACCATCGGATAGTCAGGCGCAAGATCCCATTTCTCGCGATACTCTTCCGGCGAGAGACTGTAGTGGGTCATCAGATGACGCTTCAGCGACTTGAACTTTTTGCCGTCCTCGAGGCAGATGATGTAATCGTCCGTCACCGACTTCTTCACCGGGACGGCCGGCTTCGGCTTCTCGGCCTGAACAGCCTGAGGAGCGTTCGTAGTGCTGCCAAGCGCCCCATACACATCCGAGATTAAGCCCGGCAGTTCCGACACCGGAAGCGAGTTGTTGCTGACATAGGCGGCGACCACTTCGGCCGTCAATTCCATCAGCATTTCGTTGTTTTCGATGTTTGCGATCTGGTCCATGTTTTGCCCCATTGTGCTCAGTAGCCCGCCGGTCAAGCCACAGCGGAATGTCTATGTTCCGATATCGTTCGTAAAACAGATAATTGAACGGTGGCGCTGCTTTATCCGACCTTGCCACTCACATCCATGTATTTATAGGCATATACTTAATGTCAATATGCTTGGTTACAATCCCAAGATTTTTGTCCGCTTTTGACAAACGTAAACAGCTGAAATCAACAGGGACGAGAGGGAATCATTACAACGGCGTAAGGATTGACAAGGTTCGGAGGGAGCAAAGGAATTCTTGCAACCTACCCGTGAGAAACTTCGCTATGACAGATATGGAAGCAGATCGGGCCTTCCGGCGGCGTCTAGAGCGTCAGGCGATTAATCTGCAACATAGCCAGCGGCCTTGAGGTAGTTCCAACATTCTTCGGGCTCGAACAGGTCGCAGATGTTGCCGACTGCACGCCAGAG
>NZ_JAYXIH010000109.1:0-1805 GCF_036016755.1 Aurantimonas sp. A3-2-R12
CCATGAAGATCGCCGAACGGGCCGAGCCGGGGACCGTCATCCTCTGCATGCTGCCCGACACGGGCGAACGCTACATGTCAACGCCGCTGTTCGAGTCGATCCCCGAGGACATGACCGAGGAGGAGACGGCGCTGTCGCGTTCGACGCCAGGTTTCCAGATGGCCGCCGAGTAGACGGCGGCGGGCGGCCGGTGCGTGCTTACTCAGGAGGCAGCCGGCACAGCGAGGCGATCAACGACACCCGCGCCGTGTCGGGCGACGCCAGCGGCGCCTCACCGGCAGTGCCGCCGCCCTTCATGGTACGACTGTCGGCCAGCATTTAGCGCGCAGGCGGGGTTTCCGCAGCGAAAGCCGTCTCCCGGTCCAGGTAGCGCTCGCCCCTCCGGCGGACCGGCCCAAGATCGACATGAATGAGGCCCGAGCGTGGGTAAAACCCCGGCGCCCAGGAACCCGACCTCACGTCGGCCACCTCGAAGGCAGCGGGATCGTGGTTCGCCATGACGACGTCGAAGGCGGCGCAGTCGAGGTGCTTGGAGCGGCTTGCGCCGCCGACGGCCCTGTTTTGCTTGGGGCTGCGAGAGTCCGAGCGCACGATCAGCGGCTTTCCCAACCGGTCGGTCGTGCCGCGACTGCAGCTTGTCGAGCGCCGCTTCATTGATCAGCAGTTTGGCGGTGCCCCGACAGGCGATCTCGGCCGCGAGGCGGACGGAGACGCGTTTCTCGGCCATGGGTCGGCTTGCTTGATTTACCGGGCGTTGCGTCTTACGTTCCCGCCATCGATCCATTGAAAGTACGATCATGTCCGAGACCGCGACCCTGTCCTCGAAGTTCCAGATCTCGATCCCCAAAGCGATTCGGCGCGCCCACCATTGGGAAGCCGGGCTGACCTTCGCCTTCATCCCCAAGGGCACCGGCGTCCTGCTGGTCCCGGTCCCGACGCGGGAGAGCCTTGCAGGCCTGGCACGAGGCGCCTCTGCCACCGACCATCGGGACCGCTCGGACCGCGTCTGATGGTGCTCGTCGACACCTCGGCCTGGATCGAATGGCTGATCGGCTCTGCCACGGGACACAAGGTGGCTGAACAGCTTCCGGAGCAGGAAGACTGGCTGGTGCCGACCATGGTGCAACTGGAACTCGCAAAGTGGCTCACCCGCGAGGTCGGCGAGGACAGGGCGGATCAGGTGATCGCGTTTACGCAGGTCTGCCGGGTCGTCCCGCTCGACACCGAGATTGCGCTGGCGGCGGCGGAGGCCTGCTGGGAGCACAAGCTTGCAACCGCCGACGCCATCATTTACGCAAGCGCTCGCGCGCAGGGCGCGGGGCTGCTGACCTGCGACGCGCATTTCGAGGGCCTTCCCGGCGTCACGCTGATCGAGAAGATCAAGGACTGATCGCAGGACCGCCATCGGTGGCCATTTCCCCGTTCAGCTTGTGCACCATCACCGCTTCGATGACAGGCAGAAGCTCGGCCATGGCGGCGGACGCCAAGCCAAGCGCATCGCCCAAGCTGAGCGCTGCATTCAGATCCCAGCCGATCACGGCACCCGGCAGCACTCGAAGCTGGCCGCCCAAGCGGCCGAGGAGGTCCCGGATCTGCCAAACCTCCAGGGTTTCCGGCCGGTGCAGCCGCGCCGGGCAGTCCGCGCACGGCCCTTGGCAGGCTCCGCAGGGTTCGCACCCTCGCAATAGCGTTCGCCGGTCGTGTCCGTCAACGTGGTGGAAATTGGGGTGTAACTGAAGCGGCTCCGTTTCAGGCGGCTGCGGTGGAAATGCGGACGGTTTCTGGCTTGGTGCCGGTGGCCATGA
>NZ_JAYXIH010000011.1:0-106117 GCF_036016755.1 Aurantimonas sp. A3-2-R12
TCTCTGGCGTGCAGTCGGCAACATCTGCGACCTGTTCGAGCCCGAAGAATGTTGGAACTACCTCAAGGCCGCTGGCTATGTTGCAGATTAATCGCCTGACGCTCTAGCCTTCGGGAAATCAAACCAAGGAGCCGACCGATGGCACTCGCCAATCTCAAGGACATCTATCTCGACCAGCTTCAAGATGTTCACAGCGCTGACACACAGGCGGCGAAGGTGACACGCGAACTGGCCGGCGCCGCCCATAACGATGGTTTGAAGAAGGCTCTTCAGGCCGGCGTCGACGGCATCGAGAAGGGGCTGGAAACGTTGAAGGCGGTTATAGCGGCGCATGACGCCAAGCCTGGCGAGGAATTCTGCAAGGGCATGGAGGGTTTGGTCAAGGAAGCCAGAGCGCACGGCATACAGGAAGACATTTCCGACCCCGACGCCCGTGACGCGATGATCATCAGCCAGTATCAGCGCATGGCCCACTACGCGATCGCCGGCTATGGCTGTCTTGTCGCCTTCGCCAAGCGTCTCGACCTGAAGGACGATGCCCACAAGCTGCAGAAATGCCTGGACGCGACTTATCACGGCGATGCCCACATGACGAAGCTGGCCGAGGGCGGCATCAACAAGGCAGCGTTGGGCTAGGTGTTCGGTCCCCACCCGCTCGCCCAAGGAAGGCTGCGGGCCGCTTTTTCGGCCGCGATCGAACGGCCGAATCTTCTCGCGCGAGCCGGCGTGGGGGTGTGTGGCATGCAAGCCTTGTAGTGAAGCGCCGCGCTCCTGACCGGCCGCTGGGAGGAGGCCGACATGACCGGCAACGCGGTGGCGGTCGGCGGGCTCATCCTGGGTGGCGTCGCGGCGGCCCCGCTGGCGGCCTACGCGGTCAGGATCATCCCGGAAAAACCGCTGCTTCGCCTCGTCGGCGCGCTGATCTGCGGATTGGCGATCTATCAGATCGCGCGTCTGCTGGCCTGACAGGGTAGGCCTACTGCCGGAGCGACGCCTTGCCCAAATCCCGGAGCGACGCCTGTCCCACGGCGCGCTCCATCAGGGCATGGCTGACCACGGGGGCGACCATACCGCGTCCGGCCGGCCCGGGACTGTATCCAAGATCGGCACCGCCCGGAAATCGAATGCCAGGGCCGGCGAGCGACCGTCAGACCTATTTTTCGACTGCGGAGATCGAGTCGACCTTGCCCCAGCCGTTGTCGCCAGCGGAGGTGTAGGTGATCTTGATCTTGTCACCGGATCTCAGATCCTCCGGCACTAGGTCGATGACCGGCGACAGATCCCAGATGGTCTTGTCGTTGAGCACCAGGATATGGTCGACGCGATCGAACGCGGCCACGGTCCCCGTGGTCGAGTCCGCAAATGCCGGACTGGCGGCCATCACACCCAGGATTGCCATTGCAATAACAGTCCGCATCGTCGTCTCCAGAAGAAATTCTATCTCGCGAGTGTGCGCCCGTTCGCAACGCCCCGCAAGCGGGAGGTCGCCAACAGATCCCAAATATTTGTCGGCCCCTGGCGCCATGATTGCGGGATGCCGTCAAGCCGCGCCCGGCCCTGCGTCAGGGTGGCTTTGTCTGACCATCGCGTCCGCAACCGAGGTCCCGAAGGATGCCGTCGCTCCGTCGAGCCCGCCGGCACGCGATCAGGCCCGCTAAGCCGCGTCTGGCTACCCCGTGCACGGGTTCAGGCGGCCGGCGCGTTGCCATCGCCAGACAGTCGCAAGGCCGTCGGGGCAAGCGGGGCCGCCGGGCAATTCGTCGTGCTACTACCCCTAAAACACGCCGAGGAAGGACAGGATCACGGCGACGACGACCACGAGTCCGACGAGATAGATGATACCGTTCATGGCTGATGCTCCTTTGCCCAAGCCTGCAAAAAGGCCGCGTTTCAGGCCTCGCATAACCAAATAGGGTGGCGCTACGGCCGGGCCAGCGCGTTTTTCCCTGGCCGCGCCGATGCCGCAAACCGGACGGGGCCGGGCCGGTCGCCGCCGAGGAAACCGCCACCGGTCGACTTGCACCCCCAAATTGCACTTCATATATAGCCGCCAGCCCCGCAAAGCCGGTTCGTCTCAAGGCTCCGGCTCTGCGGCACTTCCAAGAATTTCGGGGGCTGCCCTTGCCGGAACGCCTCTTCGAGGGTCCCGGGCGGCTCGCTCAAGAAGGAGAATATTCATGGCGAAGGTAATCGGTATCGACCTTGGCACTACCAATTCCTGTGTCGCCGTCATGGACGGCAAGAACGCCAAGGTCATCGAGAACGCCGAGGGCGCGCGCACGACGCCCTCTATGGTCGCGTTCACCGATGATGGCGAGCGTCTGGTGGGCCAGCCGGCCAAGCGCCAAGCGGTGACCAATCCCGAGGACACCCTGTTCGCGGTCAAGCGGCTGATCGGCCGCCGCTACGAAGATCCGACCGTGGCCAAGGACAAGAAGATGGTGCCTTTCGCCATCGTCGAGGGATCCAATGGCGACGCCTGGGTCGAGGCCAATGGCGAGAAATACTCGCCCTCGCAGATCTCCGCCATGATCCTTCAGAAAATGAAGGAAACCGCCGAGGCTTATCTCGGCGAGAAGGTCGAGAAGGCGGTCATCACCGTCCCGGCCTATTTCAACGACGCCCAGCGTCAGGCCACCAAGGACGCCGGCAAGATCGCCGGTCTTGAGGTGCTGCGCATCATCAACGAGCCGACCGCTGCGGCGCTCGCTTACGGCCTCGACCGGAATGACGGCAAGACCATCGCGGTCTACGATCTCGGCGGCGGCACTTTCGACGTGTCGATCCTCGAGATCGGCGACGGCGTCTTCGAGGTGAAGTCGACCAATGGCGACACCTTCCTCGGCGGTGAAGATTTCGACATGCGTCTCGTCGAATATTTCGCGGCCGAGTTCAAGAAGGACCAGGGTATCGACCTTAAGGGTGACAAGCTCGCGCTGCAGCGCCTCAAGGAGGCCGCCGAAAAGGCCAAGATCGAACTCTCATCGGCCAGCCAGACCGAGATCAATCTGCCGTTCATCACCGCCGACAAGTCCGGTCCGAAGCACCTGACGATGAAGCTGACGCGCTCCAAATATGAGAGCCTCGTCGACGATTTCGTCCAGCGCACCGTGGGCCCCTGCAAATCGGCGCTCAAGGATGCCGGTCTGACCGCAGCGGACATCGACGAGGTCGTGCTGGTCGGCGGTATGACGCGCATGCCGAAGATCCAGGAGACGGTGAAGAAATTCTTCGGCAAGGAGCCGCACAAGGGCGTCAACCCGGACGAGGTCGTGGCCATGGGCGCGGCGATCCAGGCCGGCGTTCTGCAGGGCGACGTCAAGGACGTGCTGTTGCTCGACGTGACGCCGCTGTCACTCGGCATCGAGACGCTGGGTGGGGTGTTCACGCGGCTGATCGACCGCAACACCACGATCCCGACCAAGAAGAGCCAGGTCTTCTCGACCGCCGAGGACAGCCAGAACGCCGTCACCATCCAGGTCTATCAGGGTGAGCGCGAAATGGCCGCCGACAACAAGTCGCTCGGCCGCTTCAATCTTGAGGGCATTCCGCCGGCACCGCGCGGCATCCCGCAGATCGAGGTAACCTTCGACATCGACGCCAACGGCATCGTCAACGTCTCGGCCAAGGACAAGGGCACCAACAAGGAGCAGCGGATCACCATCCAGGCGTCCGGTGGCCTCAGCGATGCCGACATCGAGCAGATGGTCAAGGACGCCGAGAGTCACGCCGAGGAAGACAAGAAGCGGCGCGCGGGCGTCGAGGCGAAGAACCAGGCCGAGAGCCTGGTGCACTCGGCCGAGAAGTCGCTCGAGGACTATGGCGACAAGGTCTCCGAGGAGGATCGCGCCGCCATCCGCTCGGCGATCGACGATCTGAAGGCCGAACTCCAGAAGGAAGAAGCCGACGCCGAGACGATCAAGACCAAGAGCGATCGTCTCGCCGAGGTTTCGATGAAGCTCGGTCAGGCCATGTACGAAGCCGCCCAGGCCGAGCAGCCGGCCGGCGAAGCGGGTGAGGCCGACGCCGAAGCCGCCGCCAAGGACGACGTGGTCGACGCCGACTTCGAGGAAGTCGACGGCGAAGAGGACCAGAAGAAGTCTGCCTGACCTTTCGGAGGGCAGCGGACGCGGCCTGGACCAGACGGGTCTGGGGCCGGTTTTGAACAGTCAGGAGCCCCGGCGTCAGCGCCGGGGCTCTTTGCGTTTGGAGGGGGATGCCCCTGCAAAGGTTAACCAGTTCTCAAGGCTTGGCTTGCAGTGTCGCGTGTCTGCGTGCCTATCCAAGGTTGAACGCAGGCGCCGTCGCCATGGCGCTTGTCGGTAAACCGACGATGCTGGCGGGAGCTTGGCCTTGTATTACCGCGTGTTCGACTGCTGGCGGTTTGTCGCCGCAATGCTGGTGATGGCCTATCATTTCCTGTATTCCGCGCCCTATGGCGCCGAGACGGGCACCGAGTTCCTGCGCCGGCTTTTACCGCTCCTCGACATGTTCTTCATGATCTCGGGGTTCTTCATCGCCACGCGCTACGCCGATCAGATCCGCTCGGCAGCCGACTATCGCGACTTCATGCGCCGACGCGTCGCCCGCCTCTACCCGCTGCATTTCATCGTCACGATGTTCTTTGCCGCCGTCGCGCTGGCGGCCCTTCTAGCGGGGGCCGACCACTACCCGTTCGCGCGCGAGCTCGCCGCGCTGCCCCAGCATCTGCTCGCCTTGCACGCGCTCGGCACGACAAGCGGTCTCGCGCTCAATTATGTTTCCTGGTCGGTCAGTGCCGAGTTCTTTTCCTACGCCTTGTTTCCGCTGATCCTGGTGATGTTTCGCTGGAAGGGGCTGCGTGGCCTCGTCCTGATGTTGGCGATCTGGGTGGCGGCGCTGGAATATGCCTCCTGGCGCGGCGTCTTTCCGTCGGGGCACTGGACGAGCGCCGACACGCTCGGAGCCTATCGCGCTTTCGCCGATTTCGTCATGGGGGCGATTATCGCCGTCCTGGTGGGCCGCCGGTCGATCGATATCCGCTCGCATTGGCCTGGGCTGATGTTGTTCGCTGCCGCCGTCGCGACGATGATCGACCAGACCACCCCCTATCTGACGCTGGCCCTTCTCGCCACCTCGCTGACGGCGACGGCGCTTGCCGAGACCGCCCGGCCGGCTTCCACCGGCGTGCTCGCCCGGCTCATGCCGTTTACCCGCGTCGCCTTCGGCATCTATCTCTGGCATCCCGTCATGGAGTTCCTGTTCCTGACAGTTGTCTGGGATCGCTGGTTGGGTCAGCTCGATATCGTGGATTTCTACGTCTATTGGACGGTGCCGATAGCTGCCACCGTGGCGATCGCCATGCTATCCGATCGCTATCTGGAGCGCCGCTTCGGCAATCTGATCGCCGGGCCGCGGCGCGCATCTTCACCGAAGCCCGCGGGCGCCGCTTCGGCCTGAGTGAGAGCGCGACCGCGCCGCGCTAAAATTGGATCGCCAGAGACGAAATTGCCCGACAGCGGGCGGGTGCGCGGAGGTAGTCGTCGCGATCGCGGCGCTTTTCATCCGACCTGCCGCTATGGTATCGCAAGCCATCCGTTCCTACATCGAAGGATCGCGGCGCCCCCGATGCCGGACGCCGGAGGCGTTTGCCCCGATCCGCCCGCCGAAGAACCGATGGAAGCGTGAATGAAGGTCGATTACTACGAAATGCTCGGCGTCTCCAGGGACGTCGACGAGAAGGGACTGAAGGTCGCATTTCGCAAGCTCGCGATGCAATATCACCCCGACCGCAATCCCGGCGACGCCGAGGCGGAGGGGAAGTTCAAGGAACTCGGTGAAGCCTACGAGGTGCTGAAAGACCAGCAGAAGCGCTCGGCCTACGACCGCTTCGGTCATGCGGCGTTCCAGAACGGCAACGGCGCCGCCGGCTTCCGCGGCGATTTCTCCTCATCCATGGCCGACATCTTCGACGACATCTTCGGCGAGATGATGGGTGGGCGCTCGCGCGGGCGCCAGCCCAGCGGTGGCCGCGAGCGCGGCTCGGATCTTCGCTACAACATGGACATCAGCCTGGAGGAGGCGTTCGCCGGCAAGACCGCCGAGATCGGCGTGCCGACGACGATCCAGTGCGACGAATGCACCGGCACCGGCGCCCGTCCCGGCTCCAGCCCGAAAACCTGTTCGACCTGCGGTGGCATCGGCCGCGTGCGGGCAGCGCAGGGCTTCTTCTCGATCGAGCGCAGTTGCCCGTCCTGCCAGGGCCGTGGCCAGGTGATCGCAGACCCCTGTGGCAAATGCGGCGGGGACGGTCGCCTGCCCGAGGAGCGCAAGCTGTCGGTCAACATTCCGGCCGGCATCGAGGACGGAACGCGCATCCGTCTAGCGGGCGAGGGCGAAGCCGGCCTTCGCGGCGGCCCCGCCGGCGACCTCTACATCTTCCTGTCGGTCAAACCGCACGAATTCTTCCAGCGCGACGGCGCCGATCTGTTCTGCCAGGCGCCCATGTCGATGACTACCGCTGCGCTTGGCGGGCATTTCGACGTTTCCACGCTGGACGGCAACACCACCCGCGTGAAGGTGCCGGATGGCACCCAGACCGGCAAGCAGTTCCGGGTGCGGGGCAAGGGCATGCCGGTGCTGCGTTCGCCGCAGGTCGGCGATCTCTTTATCCAGGTGACGATCGAGACTCCGCAGAAGCTCTCACGTCGCCAGCGGGAGCTTCTGGAGGAGTTCGAGGAAATTTCCTCGTCCGAGAATTCGCCCCAATCGACCGGGTTTTTCGCTCGGATGAAAGAGTTTTTCGAGCATCTCAGCGAGACCTGAGCCCCGCCCGGGGGGGAGCGAAACGAAACGGTCGACCTTTTCGTCAAGAATTCGTTACAAGGGGCCGGGCATCAGCAGGAAACCGGAGCCAAGGCTTCGCGCGTTACGGGAGTGTGTGCACGTGTTGGGAACTCTGGAACCGCGTCCTCCTCTGCGTGCCCGCGACCGCCTGAAGGCTTTGCGTTCCCGGGCGCGCCCGAAGGTCAGCGACGAGGCCCGGTTTTTCAGGGGCTGGTTGCAGCGGCCGCTGGTCATGGGGGCGGTGTCGCCGTCCTCACGCGCGCTTGGGGCCGCCATGGCCGCCTTCGTTCCCGATCCGGCCCGCTTCGACGACAACTCCCGGGTTCTCGAGCTTGGTCCCGGCACCGGCGTCGTCACCCAGTGTCTGATCGAGCGCGGCGTGCCGGAATCGGCGCTGATCCTGGTCGAATTTTCACCAGAGTTCTGCGTCCTGTTGCGGGCGCGTTTTCCGGCGGCGCATGTCATCCAGGGGGACGCCTATGCGCCCAGCCAAGCGTTGGACAAGGCTCTCGCCGGCCGACGCCTGGAGGCGGTCATTTCCGGTCTGCCGCTGTTCACCAAGCCGGACGAAAAACGCGAACTGGTCGTCGGCGGCGCCTTGGCCCGGATGCGGCCGGACGCCCCGTTCATCCAGTTTTCCTATGCTCTCACCGTCCCTGTGAAGCCGCGCCGGATCGGTGCGCGTCTTGAGACCAGCCCGTGGATCAAGCGGAACCTGCCGCCGGCGAGGGTGTTGGTCTATCGCTCCGCGTAGCGGCGATGGGCGAGTCGGGTGGAATCGAGACGGAAGCGTCCATGGCCGGAGACGGGGATGTGAATACGCCGGAAAGCGGTACGGGTAGCAGTGCGGCCGACTGGGCGAGATTTCTCGCCAGTTGGGTGCGGCATCCGATCAAGATGGGCGCCGTCGCGCCGTCGAGCCGGGCTTATTGTCAGATGATGGTGCGCCACGCGACGGCCGAGCTTAACGGCCCGATCCTCGAGCTTGGTCCGGGCCTTGGCGTGGTGACGCGCGCGCTACTGGATAACGGCGTCGCCCCGGAGCGCATCACCGCGATCGAATATACTCCGAATTTCGCCCGGATGCTGCGCCAGCGGTTTCCCCGGGTGAACGTGATCCAGGGCGACGGCTTCGATCTCGACACGACGCTGGGGGCGCGGCGAGGCGAGAAATTCGCCGCGATCCTGTTCGCCATTCCGATCGCGAATCTCGCGCAGGCGGAGCGTCAGGCGCTGTTTCGGGATTACTTTTCGCGCTTGCTGCCAGGCGGTAATCTGACCCAGCTCTCCTACCTCCTGGGGCCGCCGGTGGAGGCGGTGCCGGGCGTGTTCACCGTGTCAGCCTCGCCGAGGGTCTGGCGGAATATCCCGCCGGCGCGTGTCTGGATCTATTCGCAGGACCACTCCGGCCAAACCGGAGCGTCAGAGTCTTGAGCGCAAAGATCCTCGTCATTGCGGGCTCGCTGCGGCTGGCCTCCCACAATCGCAGGCTCGCGGCCGAGGCCGCGCGGATGCTGGCGCTGACCGACGCGGTGGTGACGCTGGTCGACCTCGCCGATTATCCGCTGCCGATTTACGACGGCGACCATGAAGCGGAGGCCGGCGTGCCTGAGAACGCCAACCTCTTGGCGCAACGGATCGCGGCGCAGGACGGGTTGCTTCTGGTCAGCCCCGAATACAATCATTCGCTGGTGCCGCTCGTGAAGAACACCATCGACTGGGTGAGCCGGGTCCGCAAGGTGAACGGGCGCCCGATCCAGCCCTTCAAGGGACTGGTGGTGGGGCTCGCCTCGGCATCGCCCGGTCGCTTCGGCGGCATGCGTGGACTGGAGGCCCTGCGTATCGTGATGCGGGCGCTTGGCGCTGATGTCATCACCCAGCAATGCAGCCTGGCCAACGCGGCAACCGGTTTCGACGACGACGGCCGGCTTGCCGACGACATCGCCCGAACGTCACTGGAGACGCTGGTCGACAAGCTGCTCGACACCTCCCGCAGTCTCGGCCGGCACGGCTGAGCAGCATTCGTCTCCGCGACCGGAATCGACATTCCCCAGAGCCTGCCGGCGGATAGCATGCCGCCAAAGAGTCCGGTGGATGCCCAGGCGGGCGGATCGATCGGGGACAGCTTCGTGCCGTGACGAGCGAACCCGCCGTCGTCCAGCGGCTCTTGAAAACGATCGCGAAAGGCTCACACGTGCTGGCCGCCATTGATGTGGAGTTCGGACCCGGTGACGTAGGAGGCCTGGCTGGAGCAAAGGAAATAGATGACGTCCGCCACTTCCGAGGTCTGGCCGAGGCGGCGCAGCGGGATGTCGTCGATCATCTTCTCGGTGCCCGGCGACAGGATCGCCGTCTCGATCTCGCCGGGCGCGATGGCGTTGACCCGGATGCCGGCCGGACCGAAATCATGCGCCATCTCGCGCGTCAGCGAGTTGAGCGCCGCCTTCGATGTCGCATAGGCGGTGCCGGCGAAGGGATGGACGCGCCCCCCCGCGATCGAGGTGATGTTGACGATCGACCCCTTCGCCTTAGACAACTCCTTGAACAGACCGCGAGCGAGCATGATCGGCGCGAAGAAATTGACCTGGAAGACGTCGCGCCACGCATGCATGGTCGTGCCGATCGAGTCCAGCCGGGCGCCGCTGTCACCCTTCGGCGAGATCGCCGCGTTGTTGACGAGGGCGTGGAGTTCCGAGCCGTTCGCTTCCAGCCGCCGCCGGATTTCCGAGACCGCAAAGCCGACGTCCTCCTGATCGGAGAGGTCGACCCGGATGTGGTCTTCCGGGCCGGCCGGCCAAGGGCAGTTGTCGGCGAAGTCCTGGCGCGAGCAGGTGATCACCCGCCAGCCCTCGCGTGAGAACCGCTTCACGGTGGCGTGGCCGATGCCCCGCGAGGCGCCGGTCAGCACCAAGGTCTTGCGCTCGTCGCGCATGGTCTCCGACATGGTTCGGTCCTTCTCCGCCGATGGCGTCCGATCGTCACGGGCGATCACGTTGCAGTCAACATGGCCCGGCGACAGCGGCATTCGGTTGCTTTTAGCATGTTCGCTGCTTCATCTAGCGCGCATGTAGGCGATCGCCGCACAAATGTGGATGGCGGTCCATCGAAAACCGGAAGGACGGATGATGAAGGCATGGGGCTTGGGAATAGCTGCGCTAACGGCGGTCCTTTCGGCGGGATCGCCGGCGAGTGCCGCGGACCCAGATCCGTCGGATTGGCCGGCTGTTCTGGACGCGGCCGAGGGCCGGAGCGTCTATTTCAACGCCTGGGGCGGCTCGCAGAACATCAATGATTACATCCAGTGGGTTGCCAGCGAGGTGAAGGACCGGTTCGGCGTTACGCTGAACCATGTCAAGCTCGACGACACGGCGAACGCCGTCGCCGCGGTCGTTGCCGAAAAGACCGCTGGCAAGGACGACGGCGGTTCGGTCGACCTTGTCTGGATCAATGGCGAGAATTTCGTCTCGATGCAGGAGAAAGGCCTTCTGGCGAAGGGATTTGCGACCCAGCTGCCGAACTGGCGCTATGTCGATACGGCCAACCCGAGCGTTACCACGGACTCCACCGTCCCGACCAAGGGCCAGGAATCGCCCTGGGGCGGGGCGAAGATGGTGTTCTTCGTCGACACCGCGCGCTCGGGTCCTGTCGCCGACATGCCAAAGGACACCGACGCGCTGCTTAAATGGGCAAAGGCCCATCCGGGCCAGTTCTCCTATCCGGCGCTGCCGGACTTCATCGGCTCGAGCTTTCTGAAACAGGTGCTGATCGAACAGGCGGGCGACCCGTCCGTGCTCGCGAAACCGGTCGACGAGGCGACCTTCGAGGCGGTGACGGCGCCGCTCTGGGCCTGGCTCGACGCGCTCCGCTCGGCGCTGTGGCGCGGCGGCCGGGATTACCCGCAGAACTATCCGGCGATGAAGCAGCTTCTCGCCGACGGCGAACTCGGGATCATCTTCGCCTTCAATCCGGCCGAGGCCTCGGCGGCGATCGCGGCCGGCGAACTGCCGGACACGGTGCGCTCCTTCGTTTTTCCGGGAGGCACGCTCGGCAACACGCATTTCGTCGCGATCCCCTATAATTCGGGGAGCAAGGCAGCGGCGATGGTGGTCGCGGATTTCTTGCTGTCGCCGGAAGCACAACTGCGCAAGGAAGATCCAAAATATTGGGGCGATCCCACCGTGCTCGCCATGGACAAGCTGCCGGTGGAGGATCGCGACGCATTCGCCAATCTCGATCGCGGCGTGGCGACCCTGGCCCCGGCCGATCTTGGCCCGGTGCTGCCTGAGCCAGACGCCTCCTGGATGACCCGCATCGAGGCGGAGTGGAAGACGCGGTATGGGAACTGACGGGCGTCCGGGTGGCCATCTTCATCCGGAGCTTCGTCGAATAGGCGGTTGCGACGGGGGAGGGCAAACGGAGCGATGAAATTGACAGAATTGCTCATTTGTACATAAATAAGTACACAAGGAGACGACGCATGTCGCACGTGAATTTCTCGGAACTTCGGGCCAACATGGCCTCCTACTTCGATCGGGTCGAAGCGGACCGCACCGAACTGGTGGTCACGCGGCAGAACCACGAACCAGTGGTCGTGATGGCCCTGTCGGAGTGGGAAGGCATGAAGGAAACGCTGCACCTGCTCAGTACGCCAGCGAATGCCGATCATCTGCGAAGCTCGATTCGCTCTTATGACGAAGGCCGAGCAACCAAACGGGATCTGATCGATCCTTGAGAATCATCTTCACGCCCGAGGCTTGGTCGGACTACCAATTCTGGCTTGAAACCGACCGCGGCACACTCAGGCGCATCAACCATTTGATCGAGAGTGCGAGACGAACCCCCTTCGCGGGCATCGGTAAGCCAGAAGCTTTGAGAGGAGAATTCGCGGGGTGGTGGTCTCGGCGCATCAACCGCGAGCATCGTCTCGTATACAAGGTCGAGGGCCGCGCCGAGGAACAGACAATCGTCCTGTCAGCCTGTCGGTTCCACTATGGCAAGTAGGGGTAGATGGGGCTCGCCGTCCACCGAAGCCCTCCGCCCATGATGAACAAGCGCATTATTTCACCGCCTTGGCTGATCGCTCTCCTCCTCGCCGCCCCGGTCGGCGTCGGGCTGGCCGGCGCGATCCTGCCGGCCTTCGGCTATCTGCCGGCGCTCGGCGGCGACACGGTCTCGCTGCAGCCGTTTCGCGATCTCCTGAACGAGCCGGGTATCGGCACGTCGGTTGCGCTGAGCGTCGCGTCCGGGCTGCTGACGACCTTCGTCTCGGTGGTGGGCGTCGCGATCTTTCTCGCCGCCTTCTTCGGCACGCGCACCTTCCGCCTCGCCCGCCAGAGTCTCGCGCCGCTTTTGGCCGTGCCCCACGCGGCGGCGGCCTTCGGCCTCCTGTTCCTGATCGCCCCGTCCGGACTGGTCTTCCGCCTTGCCGCCTTCGCGCTCGGCTTCGACCGTCCACCGGACCTTTTGATCGTCGGTGATCCGTTCGCGCTATCGATGATGGCCGCGCTGGTCGCCAAGGAAATGCCGTTCCTGCTTCTTGTCGCCTTCGCCGCGCTGCCGCAGGCCGACGCCGAGCAGCGGATGCGGCTCGCCCGCTCGCTCGGCTATGGCCGGATCGCCGGCTTCGTTCTGGCGGTCTGGCCGTCGGTCTACCGGCAGATCCGTCTGCCGATCGTCGCGGTCGCCGCCTTCGCCTCCTCGGTGGTCGATGTGGCACTGATTCTTGGGCCCTCGACGCCGGCGCCGCTCGCGGTTCGGCTGCTCGGCTGGATGGGTGATCCGGACTTGGCGATGCGCTTTCAGGCGTCGGCCGGCGCGATGCTGCAACTCGGCGCCACGTTGTTCGTGATTGCCGTCTGGCTGGCGGGTGAGCGGGCGATGGGCTGGACCTGCCGATGCCTCGCGCACACCGGCAGACGTTTTGCCGAAGATCGGGTTGCACGCGATCTCGCCGCGGTGCCGGTCGCGTTGTCGGGCGCGGCGGTCTTCCTCGGTCTTGCGATGCTGCTCATGTGGTCGGTGTCGGGCTTCTGGGGCTTTCCCGACCTGTTGCCGCGTAGCTTCGACCTGACAACGTGGCGGCGAGCGCTCGCCGGGGCGTCGGGTCCGCTCTGGACGACCTTCGTCGTCGCCTTGGCCGCCGCCTTGCTGGCGCTTATCCTCGTCATCGCGCTGCTCGAAGGCCACCGCCGCCGGTTTCCGGCGGCGCGCGGCGGCGAGGTGCGGTTGCCCTCGACGATCGCCGGATTGCTGTATCTGCCGCTGATCGTGCCGCAGATCTCCTTCGTCTTCGGCCTGCAGGTGCTGATTCTGGCCGTCGGCCTGACCCCGTCGATCCCGCTGCTCATCGCCGTCCATCTCGTCTTCGTCGCGCCCTATGCGGCGCTGGCCCTGGCCGATCCGTGGTTCGCCCTCGACCCGCGTTACGAGCGGGTGGCGGCAAGCCTCGGCCGCTCGCGCATGTCGGTGTTCGCCCGCGTGCGTCTGCCGATGTTGACGGCGCCGGTGCTGACGGCGCTGGCGATCGGCCTCGCAGTCTCGGTCGGGCAATATCTGCCGACCGTTCTCGTCGGCGCCGGACGGCTGCCGACCATCACCACCGAGGCGGTGGCGTTGGCCTCGGGCGGCAATCGTCGGATCATCGGCGCCTACGCGCTGTTGCAGACGCTGCTGCCCTTCCTCGCCTTCGCCGCCTCCGGTCTCGTTCCGATCTTGCTCTGGCGTCACCGGCGCGGCATGAGGGCCGGATGATGAATAACAGGGGACTGCTTCTCGAAGGGCTCGAGATCCGGCTCGGCGCGCGTCGCCTGCTGGCGCTCGACACGCGGATCGCGCCCGGTGAGACGCTGAGCGTCATGGGGCCGTCCGGTTCGGGCAAGTCGACGCTCTTTGCGCTGATCGCCGGCTTTCTCGACCCGGCCTTCCAGGCAAGGGGACGCGTCGTTCTTGATGGCCGCGACCTGACCGGGCTGCCGCCGGAGCGCCGTCGCATCGGCCTGCTTTTCCAAGATGCTTTGCTGCTTCCGCACATGTCGGTCGGGGAGAATCTTCTGTTTGCCCTGCCGTCCGCCATCAAGGGCCGCCATGCGCGCCGCGAAGCGGCGGAGGCGATGCTGGACAAGGTCGGCCTTGGCGATCACTTCGCCCGCGATCCCGCGACGCTGTCCGGCGGTCAGGCGGCCCGCGTCGCGCTGGCGCGCACGCTTCTGGCCGAGCCGAAGGCGCTGCTCCTCGACGAGCCCTTCTCGGGCCTCGACGCCGAATTGCGCGAAACGATCCGGCGCCTCGTCTTCGGCCTCGTGGCGGAGCGCGACATTCCCGCGCTGCTGGTCACCCATGACCGCGAGGATGCCGAAGCGGCCGGCGGCCCGATCGTCGCGCTGCCGGCGGCGGCGGCGCCGTGACGCGGCTAGCGCTTCCCGAACTGCCGGTCTCGGCGGTCCTTTCCGACGTCGCCGCCGCCCTGACCGACGCCGGCCGCGCCGTGCTCGTGGCCCCGCCGGGCGCCGGCAAGACGACGCTGGTGCCGCTGCATCTGCTGGGCGAAGCCTTCATGGCCAGCGGCAAGATCCTGCTCGTCGAGCCGCGCCGGCTCGCGGCGCGCGCGGCGGCGCGGCGGATGGCACAGATCATCGGGGAAGCGGTCGGCGAGACGGTCGGCTGGCGCATGCGGCTCGACACCAAGGTTTCAGCGAAGACCCGGATCGAGATCATCACCGAAGGCGTTTTTACCCGCATGGTCCTGTCGGACCCCGAGCTCAAAGGAGTTGCGGCCGTCCTCTTCGACGAGTTTCACGAGCGCTCGTTGGACGGCGATTTCGGCCTGGCGTTGGCGCTCGACGTGGCGTCGGCGCTGCGCGAGGATCTGCGGATCCTGGTGATGTCGGCGACCCTCGACGGTGTCCGCGTCGCCGCGTTGCTGGGCAACGCGCCGGTGATCGAGAGCGCCGGTCGCGCCTTTCCGGTGGCGGTCCGCTATCGCGACCGGCCCGGAACCGAGCCGGTGGAGGACGCGGTGGTCGCCGCGGCGCGGGCGGCGCTCGCCGAGGAGGCGGGCAGTCTTCTGGTCTTCCTGCCCGGCCAGCGCGAGATCGAGCGCGTCGCCGAGCGGCTGGGCGCCATCGTCCCCGACAATGTCGTCGTCGCGCCGCTGTTCGGCGCCATGGACGGCGCGGCGCAGGACCAGGCCGTTCGCCCGGCGCCGCACGGCACCCGCAAGATCGTGCTCGCTACGTCGATCGCCGAGACGTCGCTGACCATCGACGGGGTCTCGGTCGTCATCGATTCCGGGCTGAGGCGGCAGCCGGTCTTCGAGCCGGCGACCGGCCTGTCGCGGCTGGAGACGGTCCGCGTCTCGCGCGCTTCGGCCGACCAGCGGGCGGGCCGGGCCGGACGCACCGCGCCAGGCACCGCGATCCGGCTGTGGCGGGCCGAGCAGACGGCCGGGCTGGACGCCTTCGACCGGCCGGAGATCCTCGCGACCGACCTGTCCGGTCTGGTCCTCGATTGCGCGGCCTGGGGCGTCGCCGAACCGTCGGATCTCGCCTTCCTCGATCCGCCCTCCGCGCCCGCGATCACCGAGGCACGGGCGCTTCTGGCCGAACTCGGCGCGCTCGACGCGACCGGCCGGCTGACCGCGACGGGCGCGGCGATGCGAACTTTGCCGCTGCCGCCGCGCCTTGCCCGAATGGTCGTTGCGGCCGGCGGCGATGCGCGGCTGCATGCCGCGATGCTCGCCGTGCTCCTCACCGAACGCGGCCTCGGCGGCACCGACACGGATCTCGCCGAGCGCTTGCGTCGGTTTCGCGCCGATCGCGGCCCGCGGGCCAAGGCGGCGCACGGCCTGGCACGGCGGATCGCGGCGACGGCGCGGGAGGCCGGTTCCGGCGAGAACGAGCCGGACGAAGCGGGGGCGTTGCTGGCGCTCGCCTATCCCGACCGGATTGCTGTCGCGCGTGGCGCCCGCGGTCATTTCGTCCTCACCAGTGGCCGTGGTGGCGTCCTCGACGAGACGACAGCGCTGGCCCGTGAAAAATTCCTGGTGGTCGCCGAGTTGCAGGGTCAGGCGCGTGCCGGCCGCATCCTGTCGGCCGCCGCGCTAAGCGAGACGGCGCTGGAGCGGATCGCCGCCGAACGGGCCGTGAGCGAAGTGGTCGTTGCCTTCGATGCACCGGCGCGCGCGGTGCGGGCGCGCAACATCCGGCGTCTCGGTCGCGCGACGCTGTCGGAAGCGCCGCTGCCTGCGCCGTCCGGCGAAGCGACCGCCCGCGCGCTCGCCGAGGGAATTCGCCGCCTCGGCCTGTCGGCGCTACCCTTCGGCGAGGAGGGAGAGCGGCTGCTGCGGCGCTTGCGGTTTCTGGCCAAGGCGTATGGCTCGCCGTGGCCGGATTTTTCCGACGCGGCGTTGCTCGTCGGTCTCGATGACTGGCTGCTGCCGTATCTTCCGGGCGTCACGAGCCTGTCGCAGATCACGCCCGGCGCACTGTCGGAGGCGCTCCGCGGGTTGATCCCGGCACCATTGCGCGACCGGCTGGAGCAGTTGGCGCCGTCGCATTTCGAGGCACCGACCGGCTCGCGCGTGCCAATCCGCTATGACGACGACCAGCCGGTGCTGGCGATCCGCGTGCAGGAACTGTTCGGCCTGACCCGCCATCCGGCGATCGCCGACGGACGGCTGCCATTGACCATCGAGTTGCTGTCGCCGGCCCACCGGCCGATCCAGATTACCCGCGATCTGCCGGGCTTCTGGTCCGGCTCCTGGGCGGATGTGCGGGCCGATTTGCGCGGGCGCTATCCCAAGCATGCCTGGCCGGAAGACCCGGCCCGCGCCGCCCCGACGGCGCGGGCCAAGCCACGCAAATAGTCCGTGTGCCTAGTCAGATCGCGATTGGCCGTGTCTTGGGCACGTTTTACCTGAACGGCGAGAAGCATCGCACCCGACAGGATTCGAGCCTGTGACCTCTGCCTTCGGAGGAGCGCGCAGACTTCCTTGCGAGAGCAAGCGGGATCGGCTAGGGAGAGATCGTCCGCGCGCCGATGTCCCTTGCGGGACGTCGCCCGCGACCCGGGCACCCGTAGCTCAGCTGGATAGAGCGCTGCCCTCCGAAGGCAGAGGTCACTGGTTCGAATCCAGTCGGGTGCACCATAAGGCTCTGATCTTGCGGGGCTTTCGTATCCGGAGAATTCTTTTCTTCTGACTTTCATCCTTGCTTGGTTGCGAAATCGTCGGCCGGTGGGAAACCTGGATGCAGCGTTGTAGGCAGCCAGGTCGGAAGAGTTCGATCTGGCGCTTCTGGATGTCAACATCGGCCGACATACCGTCTATCCTGTGGCCGACACCCTCAAAGGGCGCCACGTGCCGTTCGCGTCCATGACGGGGCATGACAGCAAGAATTGCCGGAATCGTATCGGAATCTCCCGAGCATGACCAAGCCCTACGTGGCCGAAGATGTACACCGCGCGTTGACAGGTCTGGTGGCGAAGCGCCTTTAGGGACCAAGATGTCCCAACAAGTGAATGTCTACTTCCTTGTGCCAGGATGTACCGGCTAAATTAACGGCTGGAAGCCGCTGCTAGGCTTTCGCGCGGCGCTACGCCGAATTCCGGTTTACCTGACCAACGCCCGATCGATCGGAAAGATGCAGATAGTCCGGCGTGAAGTCGGCGAACTGCGTCAGCTGTTCGAAGTCGTGGATTATTGCGCGCTTGTTCTGGACGGTCGCGAGATCTTTGTCGCGGAGGTTCATCAGCATGTGATTGGTGTGGACAATGGAAAGGCCGAGCGTGTCGGCAAATTCCTCCTGCGTGATCGGCAGATCGAAAGCACCGTCGGTGACGCGTCCGACGGCGGCCAGCCGTGTCGTGAGTTCGCAGAGAAGGTGCGCTATCCGAGTCTCTGCCGGCCGTTGTCCCAGCCCAACAATCCATTCCGGCAAGACCGCCTGGTCGACGAGAGTGGCCCACCAGAGGGCACGGGTGATGGCTGCATGGTTGTCGGTCAGATCCATGATCGTCTCGCGAGGAATATCGACAATGGTGCAAGGCGAGAGTGTCACGATGCTGTGGTCCATACGTCCAAGGATCGCGACATGCAGATCGCAGAAGTCCCCTGGAACGAGAAAGGCCATGATCTGACGCTCACCGGTCGGCAACAGCTTGTAGCGGCAGGCGAAGCCCTCCATCACCAAGCGCACACAACTTGGCCTCTCCCCCTCTCGGATCAGATGCTCCTTTCGGGGGACCTGTCGCCGCTTCTGCGACGCCCCTTCCAGAATGCGGCGGTGGTCGTCCGTGAGACTGGCGCCGTGTTCGAGCTTTTGGATAAGCGGATTGGTCATGCTGCCTTCTTTCGCGAGGAGCGCCCCGCTCGGCAGTTGAGCGTGCCTTAAGGCATATTGGCAGGAGACGGTGTCAGCCTCGTCGAGACAGCGGCCTCTTCTTCGAGCCTGCGCGCCGTGTCGGCCAATCCCTGCCAAGCGATCCGGGACTGCTCGAACCGTCCCTTTGCACCGGCAAGCTTCGTCTGCTCAATCTCCTCGGCTGCATCGTCGGCGCGGGCCTGATAGAAAGCGCTCGAGATTTTCGACATGTAGCTCACCTTCCAAAGTCACTCTCCTGAAGGACACATAGGGCGGCCGAGTGGGATAGTAATGATGGCTTAATGGCGGAACCCACACGAAGCGGCGCTCCACGAGGAGCAAGACCGCGTCTACGTCGTCAGTTCACCCGAGGACGACAGATTCCGTGGTTCTTCAAGGCGCCCAGCCTGGCCCTTCGTGCGTCCCGTCTGCCCACCGGATAGGAGGGCCGGATGCAAAGACGGTTCAACTAGCTGAATCTCCCCTCTGGCTTTTCACCTGCCTTCCTTGCTCCCGATCGCCCAGCGCGCGATAAGCAGGTAAATCCGGTGAGCCGGCGAGATACCAAACCCCGGAGAGCGTTTCTTGCGAGCCTTCGACGTCAAGATCTGCGGCCTGTCGACGCCCGCGACCATCGCGGCGGCGCTTCGGCGTGGCGCCAGCCATGTCGGCTTCGTGCATTTCGCCAAGAGCCCGCGCCATCTCGACGTCGGGGCGATGGCGGAGCTCGTCGGTTCCGTGGCGGGGCGCGCCGAGACGGTCATCGTCACGGTCGATCCGGACGATGATCTGGTCGCGCGTTTCGCGGCCGAGATGCGGCCGGACTGGCTGCAACTGCACGGCAAGGAAAGCCCGGAGCGGGTCGCCGCGATCAAGGCGTCGACCGGCCTCAAGATCATGAAGGCGCTGCCGGTCGCCGAGGCCGCCGACCTTGCCGCGATCGCCGATTATCTCGGCGTCGCCGACCGCCTGCTGCTGGATTCCAAGCGGCCGAAGGGCTCCAGTCTTCCCGGCGGCAACGGCGTCGCTTTCGACTGGCGGATTCTCGCCGGCCTTGACCCGGCTCCGCCCTACATGCTTTCCGGTGGCATCGACGCCGATAATGTCGTCGATGCCATCCGTATCGCGCGGCCGTCGGGCATCGACGTGTCGTCCGGTGTCGAGAGCGCGCCCGGCGTCAAGGATGTCGGTCGCATTCATTCATTCTTCGACGCGCTGGATCGCCTCCGTATGGACGAGCCGGCGAGAAAGGCCCGTGCCTCGTGAACCAGCCGCTGACCCCGAACTCGTTTCGCGCCGGTCCCGACGAGGACGGCCGCTTCGGTCATTTCGGCGGGCGTTTCGTCGCCGAGACGCTGATGCCGCTGATCCTCGATCTGGAGGACGCCTGGAAGGCGGCGAAGGTTGATCCGGCGTTCAAGGCCGAACTCGACAATCTCAACACCCATTATACCGGCCGGCCGTCGCCGCTCTATTTCGCCGAGCGGCTGACCGAAAGGCTTGGCGGCGCCAAGGTCTATTTCAAGCGCGACGAGCTGAACCACACCGGCTCGCACAAGATCAACAACTGCCTCGGCCAGATCCTGCTCGCCAAGAAGATGGGCAAGACCCGGATCATCGCCGAGACCGGCGCCGGCCAGCATGGCGTCGCGACGGCGACGGTCTGCGCCCGCTTCGGCTTTCCCTGCGTCGTCTACATGGGCGCGACGGATGTCGAGCGGCAGTCGCCGAACGTCTTCCGCATGAAGCTGCTCGGGGCCGAGGTGATCCCCGTCACGGCCGGCCACGGCACGCTCAAGGACGCCATGAACGAGGCGCTGCGCGACTGGGTGACCAATGTGGATTCCACCTATTACCTGATCGGCACGGCCGCCGGCCCACACCCCTATCCAGAACTGGTCAGAGAGTTCCAGAGCGTGATCGGCCAGGAGGCGAAGGAGCAGATGATGGCGGCCGAGGGCCGGCTGCCGGACCTGCTGGTCGCCGCCGTCGGCGGCGGCTCCAACGCCATCGGCCTGTTTCACCCCTTCCTCGACGACAAGGACGTGGCGATGGTCGGCGTCGAGGCGGGCGGCAAGGGGCTCGACGGCGAGGAACATTGCGCCTCGCTGACGGCGGGGTCGCCCGGCGTCCTGCACGGCAACCGCACCTATCTGCTGCAGAACGAGGACGGCCAGATCAAGGAAGGCCACTCGATCTCGGCCGGGCTCGACTATCCGGGCATCGGGCCGGAGCATTCCTGGTTGAAGGATACCGGTCGGGTCGAATATGTCCCGATCATGGACACCGAGGCGCTGGATGCCTTCCAGATGCTGACCCGCGTCGAGGGCATCATCCCGGCGTTGGAGCCGGCCCATGCTCTGGCGGAAGTCATCAAGCGCGCGCCAAAGATGGACAAGGACCAGATCATCTTGATGAATTTGTGCGGTCGCGGCGACAAGGACGTGTTCACGGCGGCCAAGCATCTGGGCGTGGAGCTGTAGGTTCGTGACGAACGTAGTCGAAATCCACGTGACCTGCCCGACGCTCGAGGTCGCGCGCGAGCTGTCGCATGCGCTTCTCGACGGCCGGCTTGCCGCCTGCTGCAATATCGGCAAGGAGGTGGACAGCCGCTATCTGTGGCAGGGCAAGAAGGAGCGGCACGACGAATGGCCGTTGACGATCAAGACCCGTGCCGATTTGTTCGATGCTTGCTGCGAGGCGATCCGCACGCATCATCCCTATGAGACGCCCGCGATCGTCGGTTTTGCCGTCGACCATGTGGACGTGGCGACCGCCGAGTGGATCGCCGAAGTGACGAGAGCCTGAGATGACCACACGCATCGAAGACCGATTCCGCGCGCTGGCCGAAGAGGGGCGTCCCGCCCTCGTCACCTTCGTCATGGCGGGCGATCCGGACCATGATACCGCGCTCGAGATTGTCAGGGCGCTGCCCGGTGCCGGCGCCGATATCATCGAGCTTGGCATGCCATTTTCCGATCCGATGGCCGACGGCCCGGCGATCCAGAAGGCCGGCTTGCGCGCCCTGAAGGCCGGCGAAAGCCTGAAAAAGACCCTGGCGATGGTCGGCGCCTTCCGCGAAAGCGACACGACGACGCCGCTGATCCTGATGGGCTATTTCAACCCGATCTACGTCTACGGCGTCGAGCGCTTCGTCCAGGACGCGCTGGCCGCCGGGGTTGATGGTCTGATCGTCGTCGATCTGCCGCCCGAGATGGACGACGAGCTTTGCCTGCCGGCTCTCGACAAGGGCCTCAATTTCATTCGCCTCGCGACGCCGACCACCGACGACAAGCGCCTGCCGGCGGTTTTGAAGAACACCTCCGGCTTCGTCTATTACGTGTCGATCACCGGCATCACCGGCTCCGCCGCGCCGGACGCCGGCAAGGTCGCGGCCGCCGTCGGACGCATCAAGGGCCACACGAACCTGCCGGTCTGCGTCGGCTTTGGCGTGCGCAGCGCCGAACAGGCTCGCGAGATCGGCCGGGCGGCGGACGGCGTCGTCGTCGGTTCGGCGCTGATCAACGCCCTCGAGGCGTCACTGACCGACGGCCGTGCGGGAGCCGGCACGGTGACGGCGGTCACCGATCTGGTGTGCGATCTCGCCGGCGGCGTTCGTGCCGCCCGTCTTGCGGATGCCTGACCGCGCGACCATCTGCCAACAACCCTTGTCAATCGGAACAGCCGCGCCGTGAACTGGATCACCAACTACGTCCGCCCCAAGATTTCCAGCCTCCTCGCCACGCGCGAAGTGCCGGAAAACCTTTGGATCAAGTGTCCGGAGACCGGCGAGATGGTCTTCCACAAGGATCTGGAGGCCAACCAGTGGGTGATCCCATCTTCGGACTTCCACATGCGCATTCGCGCCAGGGACCGGCTGAAGAGTTTCTTCGACGACGGCGCATTCGAGACGATCGAGTTGCCGAAGGTGGCGCTCGACCCGCTGAAATTCCGCGACTCCAAGCGCTATGTCGATCGCCTGAAAGAGTACAAGGCCAAGGCTGAGATGGACGACGCCGTGATCGCGGCGCGGGGCGCGATCGAGGGCCTGCCGATCATGGCGATCGTCCAGGATTTCGCCTTCATGGGCGGCTCGCTCGGAATGGCGGCCGGCGAGGCGATCATCAAGGGCTTCGAGACCGCGATCGCGGAAAACCGGCCGCTCGTCCTGTTCGCGGCCTCCGGGGGGGCACGCATGCAGGAGGGCATCCTGTCGCTGATGCAGCTGCCGCGGACCACCGTCGCGGTGGAGATGCTCAAAGAGGCAGGGCTTCCCTACATCGTCGTCCTGACCAACCCGACGGCCGGCGGTGTGTCGGCATCCTACGCGATGCTGGGCGACGTCCATATCGCCGAGCCGGGCGCGGTGATCGGTTTCGCCGGCGCCCGCGTCATCGAGCAGACGATCCGCGAAAAGCTGCCCGAGGGGTTCCAGCGGGCCGAGTATCTCATGGCCCATGGCATGGTCGACATGGTCGTCCATCGGCACGAACTGAAGGCGACGATCGCGAATTTGGCCAAGCTATTGACCAAGACGCCCGTCGATATCGCGGCGCGCACCCAGGATGAGGCGGAACCGACAGTCGAGCCCGAGACCGCGCCGTCCGAGCCGCAGCCGGCCGCCTGAACCGGTTTTGCATCCGCTCATGCTCTCGCGTAATTCTCATCCATGACCACGACCTCACTGGCCACGACAGAGATCGAATCCCTGATGCTGAAGCATCCGAAGGGCTTTGACCTGTCGCTCGACCGCATTCGCCGGCTGCTCGCCGATCTCGGCGACCCGCAACACCGTCTGCCGCCGCAGATCCATATCGCCGGAACCAACGGCAAGGGATCGGTCACGGCCTTTTGCCGGGCGATCCTGGAAGCCGACGGCCGGGCGACCCACGTCCACACCTCGCCGCATCTGGTCAATTGGCATGAGCGCTATCGGATCGGCCGCTACGGCCAGCCCGGCGCGCTTGTCGACGATCGGCTTCTGGCCGACGCCGTCGTGAGGGCCGCGGCCGCCAATGGCGGGAAAATGATCACCGTCTTCGAGATCCTGACGGCGGTCACCTTCCTGCTGTTTTCCGAGCAGCCGGCCGATGTCGCGCTGATCGAGGTCGGCCTCGGCGGACGCTTCGATGCGACCAACGTCCTGGAAAAGCCGGCCGCGACCGTGATCACCTCGATCTCGCTTGATCACCAGTCCTATCTCGGCGATCGGGTGGAGCTGATCGCGGCGGAAAAAGGCGGCATCATCAAGCCGGGCGTGCCGGTCATCGTCGGCCAGCAGGGCGAGACGGTCGCGCTGGACGTGCTCACCGCGATGGCCGATCGCGCCAACGCGCCGCTGCTGGTCTATGGCCAGGACTTCTTTGCCTATGAGGAGCATGGCCGGCTCGTCTACCAGGACGATACGGGGCTTCTCGACTTGCCGATGCCGCGACTGCCGGGCCGCCACCAGCTGACCAACGCGGCGACGGCGATCGCCACGCTCCGCCATGCCGGCTTCGGCCCGAGCGACCAGGCGATCGAGGCGGGTCTGTCGAATGTGGAATGGCCGGGCCGCATGCAGCAGATCGCCTCAGGTCCGCTCTATCGCGCTGCCTTTCCGGGCTCCGAACTCTGGCTTGACGGCGGCCACAATCCCGGCGCGGGGTCGGCGATCGCCGAAACCCTTGCGGATATGGAGGAACGGGTTTCGCGACCGTTGTTCCTCATTGTGGGGATGATCAACACTAAGGACCCGATGGGGTTTTTCGCGTCCTTCGCCGGGATCGCCCGGCATGTGTTCACCGTGCCGGTCGAAGCGTCCGACGCGGGCATCGATCCGAACGAACTGGCCGAGGCGGCGATCGCTGCAGGGCTCGACGCAGAGCCCTGCGCGACGGTTGAGGAAGCCATCCGCCTGGTCTCGTCGGCCTGGGACAGCGACCGGGCGCCGCGCTTTCTCGTTTGCGGCTCGCTCTATCTGGTCGGGGACGTGCTGGCTCAGTGCGGCCTCGCGCCGCGCTGAGCGACCCCGGCACGTCGGCGCCCAAGCGGGCATCGTCGTGGAAGCATGGCCGCCCGGACGACGAGGCGGCCGGTCGATCGTGGAAAGGCAGGGAGAGGACAATGGAGATCAAGCGTCGCGGGTCAGTACCGACCCGGCGGGTGCCGGCCAGCTATTTCACCGGCACGGTCTGGCAGGACCCGATCATCGAGGCGCCGGAGCCGGCGCGCCTGCGGGCGGTCGTGGTGATGTTCGAACCGGGCGCCCGCACCGCGTGGCACACCCATCCGCTGGGACAGACCCTTTATGTGACCGCAGGAACCGGCCGGTTCCAGACTTTTGGCGAACCGATCCAGTCGATTGGCGCCGGCGACGTGATCTGGATTCCGCCCGGCGAAAAGCACTGGCATGGCGCCGGGCCGGACACGATGATGACCCACATCGCCATGCAGGAGGCGAAGGATGGCGTCGCGGTCGACTGGCTGGAGCATGTCAGCGACGAGGAATACGCCACGGCCTGACGGCGCGTCGAACAGAACCGCTACATGAAAAAAGCCCGGACAATCCGCCCGGGCTTTTTTCTGATTCACGTGAAACGCGCGAGGCTGGGAACGCTTAGGCGGCGCCCTTGATCCAGTCGACGAGCTTCGACTTCGACTGCGCGCCGACCTGGACGGACGCCGGTTCGCCGTTCTTGAACATCATCAAGGTCGGGATCGAGCGGACGCCGAACTGCGCGGCGATGTCCGGGTTTTCGTCGATGTTGACCTTGGCGATCCGGACATTGTCCATTTCGTTGGAAATTTCCTCGAGGCTCGGCGCGATCATCTTGCAGGGGCCGCACCACTCCGCCCAGAAGTCGACCACGACGGGCTTGTCGCTCTCCAGAACGTCGGTCTTGAAATTGTTGGTGTCGATTTTTGTCGTGGCCATCAGGCGGCTCCCAAAATCCTTGTTCGAGACACAGGTAGAAGGGGTGGTCCGCCAAATCAAGCCGGCGGGGCATCCTCTTGACGCTGCGTTGCGCCGGCGGCGACGGTGCTTCGCCGCGCGATGACCTTATCCATGAGGCTCGGCGCGAGCGCGATCAGCAGCGGCGCCTCGGTGAACACCAGCGCGGCCTCGATCGCATGGGCGGGATAGAGCGGCTTCAAGAGCTCGCGATAGAGCGCCAGCTGTAGGATATAGGCCGGCGCGACGGCGTCCAAAGTCCGGGGCGGCGGGCGATTGGTCTTGTAGTCGACGATCAGGACCTTGGTGTCCGTCACCGCCAGCCTGTCGATGGTGCCGTTGACGCGATAGGTTCGGCCACCCAGTGAAATGTCGCCCGCGACCGAGACCTCGGCCCGGCTGTCGGCCGCGAAGATCGGGGCGAAGGCCGGCTCCGCCATCACGCCAAGCGCCGATCCGATCAGCTGATCGTGATCGCGCGGGCTCATCTCGGGGGCGCCGAGCGTTACATAGCGGCGGGCCGCTGTCTCCCGTTCGTCGGGCGCGATGTCGGGTAGCACCTGCAACAGCTTGTGGACGATGAGGCCCCGGCGAATCGCGAAAGAGGGCTCGCCCGAACGGCCGGACCCTTCGCCCAGCACTGGCGAGACGAAGGCTTGCACTTCGCCAGCCGCCAGCGTGTCGGAACTGAGCTCCGCGGCATCGCCGGCCGAGGATGGCGAGAGCGGTCGTGGCGGCAGGATCTCGGGCGGCAGCGGCGACAGGTCGAGCGGCCTCGGCGCTGCTCCCCGATCGGTGCTCACGGCCGCCAGCTTGTCACCGGGGCCGCGCGAACCGAAGCGCCATGCGGTGACCCCGCCCTCGGCGTCCGTCACCTCCTCGCAATCCTGCCGCAGCGCCGCCTGGACCCGCTGCAGCCAGGAATTCTCGTTGGGGCCGCGCACGCCCGCGACGCCGCAGACGACGAGACGGTCCGCCGCGCGGGTCATGCCGACATAGAGGAGCCGCCGGTATTCCTCTTCGGCGCGAAGCTTCTCCGCTTCCTTCAGCCCCGCGATCGCGTCGTTTTCGAGCTCCTTGGCGGCGCGCCATAAAAATCCCGGCGCCTGCCCCGGATAGAGCCCCGGCATGTCAAGCCATTCCATCAGCCGCGCCCCGTGGGCATGCGAGAATGGCGCCGAGCCCGGATCGACCAGGAAGATCACCGGCGCTTCGAGCCCCTTGGAGGCGTGGGTCGTCATGATCCGGACCTCGCCGCGGCCCTGCTCCATCTCGCGCTTGATCTGCGGCGGGTCGGCGGAAAGGGTCGCGAGAAACGCGTCGAGGCCGGTCTCGCCCGCCTCCTCGGCGCCGAGCGCGAGATCGAGAAAGGCGTCAATGACCTCGCCGGCGTCGGCGCCGAGCCGCGCGGTCAGGCGCGCCCGTCCGCCCTCGGGGCCGAGGAGGCGCGCATAGAAGGCGAAGACCGTCTCGAAGCCGGTACGGTCGCGCAAGGCCTCGAGCTGCGCCAGCGCCGCCCGCGCCTTGGCCATGAAGGCGGGCGCCGTTTCGTCCGGCACGAAGTCCGGCAGGCGCGCCGTGCCTGTCTCGCCGCACAGGCGCCGCAGCCCGAGCGACAGCGGCTCGCGCGGCTCCCGCGACAGCGCGAGCGCCATCAATTCGTCGTCGGAAAACCCGAAGAACGGGCTCTTGAGCACTTCGGCGAGCGACAGATCGTCATCGAAATTGACCACCGCGCGGCCGAGCGCCATCAGATCCTTGACGGCGATATGGTCGGTGATCACCAGCCGGTCGGCCCCGGCGACGGGAATGTCGGCGTCCCGCAGGGCTTTGGCCATCGCCTCGACGAAGCCGGAGCGCTTGCGCACCAGGATGATGATGTCGCCCGCCGTCAGCGCCCGCCGCTTGCCCTTGTGGACGATCGGGTCGCCGAGCCATTCGCCGATCTGCCCGGCGATCCGCCGCGCCAGACGGTTGCTCGGCGAATTCTCCGGTTCCTCGTCGACCGGTTTCAGCCAATCGCGCGGCTCCTCACGCTTTTCAGCCTGATAGACCGGCCAGATCTCGACCAGCCCCGGCCCGTCGTCGCGCGCCGTCTGGTGCGTCGGAGGAAGGTCGTCGGAGGATAGTCCCTGGCGGTTGTCGGCGTCGGCAAAAACGCGATCGACCGCGTCGAGCACATCCTTCGCCGTGCGGAAGGACTGGGTCAGCCGCACCGCCTCGAAGCTTGCCCGCGCGGCCTGCGCGCTCCCGCTCATCGTCCGCTGCTCTTCGGCGAACTTCGCCGGATCGGCACCCTGGAAGGAATAGATCGACTGCTTCTCGTCGCCGACGGCGAACACCGTCCGCGTGACCTCGCGGCTGCCTTCACCGGCGAAGAACTCGTCGACCAGCTGGCGCATCACCTGCCACTGGCGGGGACTGGTATCCTGCGCCTCGTCGATCAGCACATGGTCGATCCCCTGGTCGAGCTTGTAGTGGACCCAGGCCGAGGCCTCGGCGCGGGTCAGGAGATCGGCGGTCCTGACGATCAGATCCTCGAAATCGAGCTTGCCGCGCCGGCGCTTGAGGATGGCGTAGTCGCGCTCGAATTCATCGGCAATGACCAGCGCCGCCGCGCTCGCCCGGAACAGACGAACCGAGGCGAGGCGGTTTTCCATGGAGAGCACATGGTCCGCGAGCTGCTGAAGGCGGTCGGCGAAATCCTCGAAGAAATCGGTGACCCATTTTGTGGCGACGCTTCCCGGCTTGTAAGGCCCGCCGTCCTTCTTGAGGCAGACCGTGCGCAGCGCCTCGAAGCGCGCCGCATCGGTACCGGGATCGAGCAGCGCATTTAACCGATCGACCAGCTTCTTGTCGGTCGCCTTCGGGCTGGTTTCGGCGACCGTCAGGACGTCGCGGCAAAACGCTTCGTCGAAGCCCGGAGCGGGAACGGCGTCGGCCAGGATCGCCGCTTCGTCCTCGTCCGGCGCAAGGCCTAGCGCCGAACGCAGCAGGGCGAGGGCGCCATCGAGGCCGCCGGCCGCGTCGATGTGCCGGCGGATCGCGTCGCGCTTGCGGACGATCTCGCCGATCAGCTGATCGAGGCCCCACTCGCCGGCCAGCGACAGGGCCGTGGCAAAGGCTTCGCCGAGCGGGAGCGCCTCATTGGCGTCGTCCTCGGCGCGGCTTGCGCCGGTGATCAGCCGGCGGCGGGCCTCGCCGAGCAGAGCGGCGCTCCCGGCGTCGTCGAGCACCTCGAAATGGCCGGGAACGTTCGCCTCCAGCGGAAACTGGTGCAGGATCGACTCGCAAAAGGCGTGGATGGTCTGGATCTTCAGCCCGCCCGGCGTTTCCAGCGCCTCGGCGAACAAGCGGCGGGCGGCCCTGAGACGCGTGTTCGAGGCCGGCGCGCCATCGAGCTTGGCCAGTTCCTCACGCAGCGCGGCGTCCTTAGCTGTCGCCCATGTCGCCAGCCGGCCGAACACCCGTGTCGACATCTCGGCGGCCGCCGCCTTGGTGTAGGTGAGGCATAAGATCTTCGACGGCTCCGCTCCGGCGAGCAACAGCCGCACCACCCGCTCGGTCAAAACGTGGGTCTTGCCCGAGCCGGCATTGGCCGACACGAAGACCGAGCGGCTCGGATCGGCGGCGATCTGTTGCAGCCGGCTGGTCTCGGCGATGCCGACAAACTGGCTCATGCGGAAACCTCGCCGCCCTCGTCCGCCCCGATCGACCATTCCTGCGCCCGCGCCAGATGGTCGTAATCGCCGGAAAAATCGCCCGTCAGAAACGGCCGTGTGCGCGAGGTGAAGGCTTTCGCCTCGTCGCGGAAGGCAGCGACCAGCGCGCGAAACTTCGCCAGCGCCTCGTCGGAGAGGGCGTCCGGGTCGACCGGCTCGCCATTGCGCCCGCCATCGGTGGCGAGCCGGTCCTCCGTCAGCGCCCGTTCGCGCAGCCGGACATAGACGAGGTCGGAAATCCGCGAGACCTTTCCCGCGTCCGCGAAGGCGCCGAGCTTGGCCATCGCGCCCTCCAGCGGCAGCTGCGGGGCAAGCAGGGCGCGGGCCTGGGACACCGAGGGATTGGCCCCGGTCTTGAAATCCAGGATCTCGACCGAGCCGTCGGTGAGGAGATCGATGCGGTCGGCGAAACCGGTCAGCCGCGTCGACAGATCGGTGAAGTCGAAGCGTCCGCCGGCCTCCGCGTGGCGGGTGGCGACCCGGTCGGCGCGACCACGCTCCCAGACGATGTAGTTGTCCGCCAGCGTTTCCATGCGCGGCCACCACACCGCATCGATGTCGGCCGGCAGCGCCTCGGCGTCGAAGCGCTCGCGGGCGATCGCCAGAAGCCGCGCCACGGCGTCTTCGGCCAGCGGGTCGTTGCCGTCGATGACGAAACGGGCGAGAATCTCGTGATAAAGGCTGCCGCGCTCGGCCGCGTGCGGGTCGCGCATCAGATCGGGCAGAGGCTCCAATCGCAGGATCTTGCGCGCGTGGATCGCATAAGGATCGCGGATCAGCGTCTCCACATCGGTGACCGAATAGCGTGTCGGGCGGTCGGCGAGCGGCGGTCTGGGTTCCGGCCGGCTTGCGCGCGGCACCGGCGCCGCCACGTCGAGCTGGCGCGCATGGGCGAGGAACGGCGCGCCCGCTTCCCGCAGCCGCGCCGCGCCCTCGTCCCCGGCGAGCGTCAGAATGCGCTGCAGCCAGCGCGAGGCGATCGCCGGGGCGCCGCCGGAGCGCCGGGATCGCGACAGGACGACGCGCTTCGCCCCCATCGCCATCCAGAAATCGTGGGCGGCCAGGCCGATGCGCCGCTCCGGCGGGTCCAGCGCGATCTCCCGGCGCATCAGCCGCGACAGGAAGGCGCCGCTCTTCGCCCCCGCCGGCCAACTGCCCTCGTTGAGGCCGCCCAGCAGTGCCGTATCGACGCTCTGCAGCCGCGCTTCCAGCGTGCCCCAGACGAAGGCCCTGGCGGACAGGCCGCCGCGCGGTTGCACCGTCTGACCGGCGATCAGCGCCGCCATGACGTCGCCGAACTCTCCGGACGCGAAGCCGAAGCCGGTCTGTGGCGCCTGCACCAGATCGGCGAGGAAGTCGGTCAGGGCGCGGCCGGCCTCTTCCGCATAGAGCTCCGAGGCGTCGCCCTCGGCGTCGGCGGCGATCGCTTCCAGACACTGGGTGAGGGCCACCGCATAGGCGGCGATCTCGCGTTCCTCGCCGCCGCGCAGCGCCGTCAGCGGTTCGAGCGCGCGTTCCAGATGGTCGGCCATCCTCTGCGCCAGATCGCGTTCCGCCTCGGGCAGATTTCTCACCGGCCGCGCCACGTGGCTGTCTTCCTCGACCGCCGCCCGCCGCTCGCGCATGATCGTGCCGAGCCGCGCCCCGTCCGCCACTCCGACCGAGCCGCGCAGCGCGATCATCTCGATCGCCCGCGCCGCGCGCCGCGCCTCGCCGCCGCCGAGGCCGAGCCGGGTGAGCGGATGCTTGAGCAGCGAGACGAGGGCGATCGGATCGCCCGGCGACAACGCCACGGCGATGGTGGTCGCGAGCAGGGTTCCCGGCGCCGTCGCGGCGAGCGGGGAGCCGGCCGAATCATTCGCCGCGATGCCGAAGCGGGACAGCTCGGCGACGACGCGGCGGGCGAGATTGCGGTCCGGCGTGATCAGCGCGGCGCGCGCGGTCGGGTCGGTCAGCGCGTCGCGCATGGCGACGGCAAGCGCCAGCGCCTCCTCGCGGGCATCGCCCGCCTCGATCAAGGCGAGGCCGTCGAGCGCCTCGGGGCCGTGCCGTGCCGCCGCGCCGCTCCAGACGTCCGTGGTTTCGGCCGGGCGCAGCGCATCGGCGAGAAAGGCCTCGCGCGCCGCCAGCCCCGGATCCAGCCCGTCCCCGAGATGATCGACACTCTCCGGCGCCAACGAAAAGCGCGTCAGGATCGTCTTCAGTCCGTATTGTGGATGGCCCGGCGCGGCGACGGAGGCGGCGCGCGAGATCGCCGCGAAGGTCTCCGGTTCCAGATGCCGGTCGAGGCCGGGCAGCACCAGCGCGCCGTCGGGCAGATGCGCGATGGCGTGCATCAGGTCGAGCGTCGCCGGCGCCGTGGCGGTGGAGCCGGCCAGAATCACCGGGCCGCGCGCGCCGCCGCTGCGCAGCCGCTCGGCTTCGGCGCGAAGCCAGGCGTTCTTCGCCGCCGCCTCGCTGACCTGGCCGGTGGCGGCCAGCGCCGTCGGCCAGGCCTCGGTGACGATCGACAGGAAGGTCAGCGTCAGCCGCCACCAGTCGGCGAGGGCGTCGGGCGCGAGCGTCGCCAGTTGGGCGAGCGAGGTGCCCTCGGTCTCGACCTCGTCGAGCAGCGCGCCGAGATCGCCCGCCAGCCACAGCGCGTCGGCGGCCGAGGTCGGCAGCACCGCGTCTTCGCCGATCAACGCCTGAAAGGCGCCCCGGTCGGTCATGGCGCGCCAGTGGCGGGCGAGGCGGGCGAGATGGAGCCGGCGTTCCAGCGCCCCCATCGCCGGCTCTAGGCTCGGCCCGGCGGGCGCAAACAGGCCGGTATCGTCGCCCTCGCCGATCGGCCGGATGACCGGCAGGATGGCGCTGCCGCCGGCCCCGGCCCCATTCTCTAATGACGACCGCGCCCCGATCGCTAGCGCGAATTCGGACGCAAGCGCCCGCGCCGCGCGGCGGGTGGGGACGTAGATGGTCACGTCCGCCAGCGCCAGCGGCGCGCCGTCATAGCGAAACGACGGCACCAGCCGGCCGGCAAGCAGCGCCTCGGCCAGCGTGGTCAGGAAGGGCCGGCCCGGCGGAATCGAAAGGATGCGCGCGCTCATCGCGGCAGACTAGCGGGGATGGGGATGATTCGTGAGGGGGCTATTAATAAACGCTACCCACGACCTTGAACATTGAAACTGGCAAGCACGAACGATACGATTCACTTCATCAGCCGGGTTTCTGGCGGATACCCACCTATCCGGACGTGACCCGGATTGTCCGAACTGCACGACCGGAAGGTTGCATGTAAGTGCGTTCGGGCCCGCAAAGGCCAGAAGGGCTGCAAGTCTCTCGTCCACGCAATTTCATCACCCAAAGCAGCACGTCCGGTCACTTTACGATTAAAAAATGATCGCGCCTGTACATAAGTCATCGGGGTTGCATTACCGCCTATTCAGCCGGTAGAGGTAGCATCCAAGGGGCCTGAGCAATGACCGACCAACACGACGAAGTTCGGGCGCCTGCCCCCGATTCAAAGACCGACAGAGTCCCGACCAACTCCCTGCGCTGCTCCGCTCCCATTCATTGGATCGCCGGAAGCTGGAGTTTCCGGGCTTCGTTACGACGGCGGGCCGGCAGCGCCATCATAATTCATGAACGAGATCGGGACCTTGTTCCCGATCGCCCCATGCGGGCGCTGCTCATTGTAGTATCTGCGCCAATCCTCCAACTTTTCCGCGGCGTCGGCAAGCGACAGGAACCAGTGCTGGTTCAGGCATTCCGCCCGGAAACGACCGTTGAACGCTTCGATGTAGGCGTTGTCCGTCGGCTTTCCCGGCCGTGAGAAGTCCAGGGTCACGCCCTTCGTATAGGCCCACAGGTCGAGATCCCGCGAGACGAACTCCGTGCCTTGATCGACGCGGATCGTCTTGGGATAGCCGACGACAGGGCACACCTGCTCGAGCGTCTTGACGACGTCCTCGGCCCGGTAGCTGAACCGCGGCTCGAGGGCCGGCACGTATCGAGAGAACGTATCGACGATCGTCAGCACCCTGATCTTCCTGCCCGTCGCCAACTGGTCATGGACAAAGTCCATGGCCCAGACCTCGTTCGGACAAACCGCCTCCTGCCGGTCGTCACGCAGCTTAGCCTTGACCCGACGTTTCGGCGTCTTGTTTCGCAGTTGAAGCCCCAGATCCCTGTAAATCCGGTAGGTTCGCTTGATGTTGCCGCTCCAGCCCTCGCGCTGAAGCAGGACATGCACGCGCCGATAGCCATACCGGACGCGCGTCATGCAGATATCCTTGATCCGAGCTGCCAAGCCAGCCTGATCGGGGCGGCGGGACCTGTAGTGATACGTCGACGTGTCGAATTCCAGAACCTGGCAGGCTCGCCGGATCGATACGTTCCACTCCTTACAGGCCTCAGCCACCAGCTCGCGTTTGCGACCAGGCCTTACAGTTTTCGGCGGATGACGTCCTGCAGCATCTCCTTGTCCAAAGACAGATCCGCAACCAGCTTGCGCAGCTTGCCGTTCTCGTCCTCCAACTGCTTCAGCCGCTTCATCTCCGTCGGCAAAAGGCCGTCATATTTCCTCTTCCAATTGAAATAGGTCGCCTGGCTGATCCCGGCTCGCCGACAGATCTCCGCAACCGGGATCCCGTCGCCTCCCTGCTTCAGGATGAACGCCTTCTGCGCGTCCGAAAACTTCGATGCCTTCATCGTTCTCCGCTCCTCCCGGCCAGGGAATGTTACCGCGGAAAACTCCAGTTCAGAACGATCCAGTTTTGCGGGAGCAGATCAAATCGGTGATGGAGCAGATTTTCGTTGCGTGCTGATGCCGACATGGACAGCGTCGTTGACGACATTGAATTCTGCAACGACGACGGCAAAACACTCCCCCTACGCGGCAGCACTCGCCACAAACGCTGCCTCCGCCAGCGGGATCGCGGCGGGGGTGCCGACGGTGATCCACAGGCCGCCGAGCCTGACGCCGAACAGCCGGTCGGCGTCGATGGCGTTGTCGAAAATGCGGTTGAGCGAGAATTTCTCTTCCTTCATGCCGGCAAACACCTGCGGCTTGAGGATCGCCGCGCCAGCATAGATGAAGGGCGACATGTCGCGCTCCTCGACGCGGGTGAGCCGCCCCTCGGCGTCCATGACGAAATCGCCGGGTCCGTCATAGCCGGTCGCCTGGCGCATGTCGGCGATCAACAGCGAGACGTCCATGCGGGCGGGGTCCCAAAGGCTCGCCAGCAAATTGAGATTGTCGCGGTAGCCGTCGATCCAGAAGGTGTCGGAATTGATCACGTAGAACGGCTCGGCGCCGAGCTCGGGCAGCGCCTTGACGATGCCGCCGCCCGAATCCAGCAGCTCGTCGCGCTCGTCCGAGATGACGATCTCCATGTCCTTGCGCTTGCGTAAGTGCGCGCGCATCAGGTCGGGCAGGTAATGGACGTTGACGACGACCTTCTTGACGCCGTTGCGGGCCAGGGCGTCGAGGCCGTAATCGATCAGCGCCTTCCCGCGAATTTCCACCAGCGGCTTCGGGATGGTCGAGGTGATCGGGCGCATCCGTTTGCCGAGGCCGGCGGCAAGCACCATCGCGGTGGTTGGCTTGAAGGCGGCGGCGGGTTTTTCGATCATGCGGTGTCATCCGAGGGTCTGATGGGCTGGGGCGCGGCGTGCTCGTCGAGAACGCCCCAGTCCTGGTAAAGGGCGCGGAGCGCGGCCAAAGTGGGATGGCCGAGCGTGCGCCGAAGATAGGCCTTTATCCGCGGTATGTGACGCAGATATTGCGGTTTGGCGTCCCGTTCCAGCAGGCGGACGAAAATGCCGAGGATTTTCGACGCTCGCTGCGCCGCCATGATGGCATAGGCGCGCTGAAAACCGTCCGCGTCGAAGCCGCCCTCGGCCCGGCGCAGCGCGACGTAGTGGGCGATCAGCCGGGCTTCGAGTTCCGCCGGGATATCGACGCGCGCATCCTGGCTGAGCGAGGCGACGTCGTAGGCCGAGGGGCCGATGACGGCGTCCTGGAAATCGATCAGCCCGATGCGCTGGCGACCGGCCTGCTCGGGCCGCCAGATGATGTTGGGCGAGTGGAAGTCGCGCAGGGTCAGGCTGGTCTCGGCGGCGGCGAGAGCGTCGAACAGGCCGTTCCAGATATCGGCGAAGGACGCCCGCTCGTTGTCCGTGGCGGGACGGCCCTTGGCGCGGGGCAGATACCAGTCGACGATCAGCTCGACCTCGATCCGCATCGCGTCGCGATCATAGGCGGGCATAGGGTGGACGATGCCGTCCGCGACCGGCATCTCGCGCGGCCAGGGCGTGGCGTGCAGCTCGGCGAGGCAGGCGACGGCCGCCTCGTAGCGCTCGGCCACCGGCCGGCCGGCATCGTCGAGCAGCGTGTCCGAGCCCAGATGGTCGATCAGCAGCAAGCCGTTGTCGAGATCGGCCTTGCGGATCCCCGGGGCGGCGAAGCCGGCCGCGACCAAGCTTTGCGCGACGGCGACGAAGGGGGGGACGTCTTCGGCGAGATGGGCGATGCGGCTGTAGGGGAGGCCATTCTGAACCGGCGGCCCGTCCGGCTGGCGCTGCGCGTCCATCAGGACCAGCGTTTCACTATTGGCCTCGACGGTCTCGTAGCGGCGCGTCGAGGCATCGCCGGTGAAGCGGCGGCGGGGCGCCTCGGCAAGGCCGGCTCCGGCGAGGAATTCGCGGATCGCGAGGCTGCGGCGGATGCGGGTGCCGGCGGTCTCGGTCGCGCTGATCGCGGCAATGCGTCCGCCGCCCGGCGCCATGGCGAGTTCGACGACGATCGTGGCGGCGGCAAGGGCGCTCGGCGCGTTCTGCGGCCATTCGACCAGGGCGATGCCGTCGCGGGCGCTGTCCTCGAAGCCGAGTTCGTCGAGCTCATTGTCGCCGGCGAGGCGATAGAGATCGAAATGGGCGACCGGCGGCGTCGTCGCGTAGGCCTGGACCAGCGTATAGGTCGGCGAGGGCACGTCGAGGCCGGGGTCGTCGGCCAGCGTGCGGATCGCCGCCCGTGCCAGGGTGGATTTGCCGGCGCCCAGATCGCCGACGAGCGCGACGACGTCGCCAGGTGTGAGCGCCAGCGCCAGATCGGTGCCGAGCCGCCGCGTCGCCGCGTCGTCGGCCAGCGTCAGGCAGGCAATCGCGGCGAGCGGCGGGGATTCGGGGAACGTGTCGTCGATCATCCGCGGGGCATTTAGGGCGGTCACTCGGCCGCGTCCTCGAATCGCGCCTGCTCCGAACCGATCTCACCAGGCGAGGTGGGATCGAGCGGGAAGGTGCAGGTGACGGTGGTACCGCGATCGGGGCCTGAATCGATGTGCGTCGTGCCGTGGTGCAGTTCGACGAAGCTCTTGACGATCGACAGCCCAAGGCCGGCGCCCGATTGCCGTGCCCCGGCCGTGCTGGCCTCGAAGCGCTCGAACATCCGATCGATCCGGTCGGGGGCGATGCCGGGGCCGTGGTCGGTCACCCCGAAGGAGATCGTGCCGGCCTCGCGCCGCGCCGTCATCGCGACGGCGGAGCCCGACGGCGCGAAGTTCGCCGCGTTGGACAAAAGGTTGAACAGGATCTGGGTCAGGCGATGGCCGTCGGCGAAAAATGTCCCGCCGGCCTGGCTGAGATCGACATCGAGCGTGACCTCGGCGTCCGCAAGGCGCTCGCGCACGCCGTCGACCGCATGTTCGACCGTGGCGGCGATGTCGACCTCGGACAATTCGAGTTCCATGATGCCGGCGTCGACCGTGGCCAGGTCCAGAATGTCGTTGACAATCGTCAGCAGCGAAGAGGTCGAGGTCGAGATATAGCCGAGATACTCGTTCTGGCGTTCGTTGAGCGGGCCGGTATCACGCGAGCGCAGCAACGCCGAGAAGCCGATGATGTTGGTCAGCGGCGAGCGCAGCTCGTAGTTCACATGCTGGACGAAATCGTTCTTGATCTGGTTCGCCTGTTCCAGCGCCTCGTTCTTTTCGCGCAGCATCCGCTCGGCCTCGCGGGCGTCGGAAATGTCGGAGAAGGTCAGCATGGTCTGGCCGTTCGGCAGCGGCACGATACCGTAGGCGATGGTGTGACCCGAGGAGAGCGTCAGTTCGCCGGTCTCCGTATCGCGCCCGGCCTCGTCGAAGGCGGTGACCGCCTGGCTGAACAAGGGCCATCCCGCGCCTTGCGCGCTGTCGCCGTCCGCCGGGATCGTCACGGTCGCAAGGTCCGGCAGGGTGTGGATGCGGGGCCGCGACAGGAGATAGTCCGGATCGAAGCCGAACATCTCGGCGAAGGCCGGATTCGATAGCCGCAGCCGCCCGTCGCTGCCGAACACGGCGACTGCCTCGCTCAGATAGTCGATGGTCTCGCGCTGCAGCTGGACGGTCGACTTGACCTGGCTTTCCAGTTCCAGCTTTTCGGTGATGTCCTCGAACACCCAGGTGGCGCCGCCGCGCGGCTGCGGTGTCGCGATGACCCTGAGGGTACGCCCGTCCGACAGATGCCACAGCGTCTCCGTCGGCTCGGTCGCCCGATAGGCGGCGAGATCCTGGTCCTGGATTTCGCTGCGGAACAGCTTTTCCGTCGGCAGAATGCCGCGTGTCCTGAGATTGTCGAGCAGCGAAAGATGGTCGGGCTCGGACTCCAGATAGGCGTTGGTGAGGTCGAACAGCCGTTGCAGCGCCGCGTTGTAGTAGGTCAGGCGGGTTTTTTCGTCGAACCGCGCGACCGCCGTGGTCAATTGATCCAGCGTCTCGGACTGGCTGTCGATGGTCTGGCGCAGCTCCATGCGAACCTGTTCGGTTTCCGACACGTCGATCGCGATTCCGGCCGAGCCGAGCGGACCCGACGCCTCGACGACGGCGAAGTTCCGGCGGTCGGCCTCGACCACCGTCGACAGCTTGCCGGAGAAGATCCGATCCTCACTGAGGCGCGCGGCGATCGTCCGGCGATCCTGCTCGCTGAGAAATTCGATCTGCCGGTCGAGGCTGTCGGCAACCGTCCTCGCATCGACAGCACGCGCATAGGCCTCGTTGATCCAGGTCAGACGGGCGTCCTGATCGCGCAGCCAGATCGGCAGCGGCGCGGCATCGAAGAGGTTCTGCATCGTCTCGATCGTCGCGAGCGAGCGGCGGTGGGCGACATCGAGCTCATGAAGCCGTTCGCGCACGCCTTCCAGAAGGACGAACCGCACCACCGCGAGGCCCCCCAATGTGCTGCCCGTCGCCTCGATCATGCGGCCGCGCTGCAGGTCGATCTCGAGCCGGAAAGTTTCGGCGTCGCTACGCAGCCTGCCGATCGCTCCGGCGAGGCTCTCAGCGTCCTGCCGCGGCATCCAGTCGGTGAAGGCGAGAAAGCGCTTTTCCTCCGCTGGCGCTCCGCAGGTTCCGGGCAGGATGCCGAAGACTTCCGCTTCGCCCGCTCCGGCGTAGACGACGAGCCGTTCCGCGCCTGCCGCCAGAAGCGCGGCTCGCGCGTCGGCCTCGGCGCGGCTCTCGGCCAGGCTCGCGCGCAAGGTTTCGTTCTCGGCGGCGATCGCCGCGCGCTGGCGGATCAGGAAGACCGCGCTCAGCATGGCGGCACCCAGCAGCATGGCGAGAAGCGCGAGATACAACACGTCGACCGGGCTCAGCATAGCGTCGACGCCGCCGGCGATTGTGTACAGTTGGGCGCGGGCGACTACCGGCGTCAGGATGATCCCCAGAGCCAGGCTGGCCGCCGCGGCGATGGCCCCGTCGCTCGGCCCTCTGTCATTCGCTACCAGCCCGATGGGATCGGAATCGCTCCTTGTCCGGAAAGCGCCCGCGCGCCCGGATCCGAAACCCTCGATCATCTTGTCTGCCCCCGTATGTTGCCGCCGCTTTTTCGAGACATGACTCAAGGAAACGCGATCACGCCGGCCAGCCGCCCCCGGACCGCCGCGATTCGGTCATGGTAACTCCTGTAAGATCTTACGCAATCCAGAAGAAAGCGGGTCCGCCAAAAAGAAAAAGCCGCCGGGATAGCTTGCATCCCGACGGCTCTTCTGAATGTGCTGACGACGCGACGGTGTCAGTAACGGTAATGCTCGGGTTTGTAGGGACCCTGAGGCGTCACGCCGATGTAGGCGGCCTGCTCCTCAGAGAGGACGCTCAACCTTGCGCCGAGCTTGTCGAGATGCAGCCGTGCAACTTTCTCGTCCAAATGCTTCGGCAGCACATAGACTTCGTTCTTGTACTGTTCGCTCTTGGTGAAGAGTTCGATCTGCGCCAGCGTCTGGTTGGTGAAGGACGCCGACATGACGAAGCTCGGATGGCCGGTGGCATTGCCGAGATTGAGCAGTCGGCCCTCGGACAGAAGCAGTATCCGCTTGCCGTCCGGGAAGGTGATCATGTCGACCTGTGGCTTGATGTTCGTCCATTTGAGATTGCGCAGCGCGTCGATCTGAATCTCATTGTCGAAATGGCCGATATTGCCGACGATCGCCATGTCCTTCATGGCGCGCATGTCGTCGATGCGCACGACATCCTTGTTGCCGGTCGTGGTGATGATGATGTCGGCCGTCGGCGCCGCGTCTTGCAGCGTCACGACCTCGAAGCCGTCCATCGCCGCCTGCAGGGCGCAGATCGGATCGACCTCGGTCACCTTGACCCGGGCACCGGCGCCGAGGAGCGAAGCGGCCGAGCCCTTGCCGACATCGCCATAGCCGCAGACCAGGGCGACCTTGCCGGCCATCATCACGTCGGTCGCGCGGCGGATGCCGTCGACCAGCGATTCCTTGCAGCCATATTTGTTGTCGAATTTCGACTTGGTGACGCTGTCGTTGACGTTGATCGCCGGAAACGGCAGCAGCCCCTTCTTCTGCAACTGGTAGAGCCGGTTGACGCCGGTGGTGGTCTCCTCGGTGACGCCCTTGATGGCATCGCGCTGGCGGGCGAAGAAGCCCGGCGTCTCGGCCATGCGCTTCTTGATCTGCGCGAAGAGGATCTCCTCTTCCTCGTTGCCGGGATTGGACAGGACGTCCTCGCCGGCCTCGGCGCGCGCGCCGGTCAGGATGTACATCGTGGCGTCGCCGCCGTCGTCGAGGATCATGTTGGTGGGCTGGCCGTCCGGCCACTGGAAGATCTTGTCGGTATAGGTCCAGTAGTCCGTGAGGCTTTCGCCCTTGATCGCATAGACCGGCGTGCCGGTGGCGGCGATCGCCGCCGCGGCCTGGTCCTGGGTGGAGAAGATGTTGCAGGACGCCCAGCGCACCTCGGCTCCGAGCGCCTGAAGCGTTTCGATGAGCACCGCGGTCTGGATCGTCATGTGCAGGGACCCGGTGATCCGCGCGCCCTTGAGCGGCTTGTCGGCGCCGAATTCCTCGCGGCAGGCCATCAGGCCTGGCATTTCGGTTTCGGCAATGTCCATCTCCTTGCGGCCCCAGTCCGCGAGCGAGAGATCCTTGACGACGTAGTCGTTGGCCATGCGGCGTCCATTCGTGCTGGAAAAGAATATCGTGCCGGAGCCTGGCTCCAGCGTTCTCGGCGACGCCATAGCAGGCGGAGACCGTCGCGGCAAGAGGATATAAACATTTGCTTATGTCTTGATGGGGTGCGGCATTTTGACGGCACGGCGTTTCGCGGTAGCTTGGCCCGCTGGGATATCGTCGGGGAGGACGGCCGCATGGGCGTGAAGATTGCGGTGCTGGCTGCGGCCATGGCCGCTATGGGTGTGACGAGCGTCCAGACCGCCGCGGCCCAGGCCGTCGCTGCCCAGATCGTTCCGGCGCAGCGACCGGTGGCAACGGCGGACGCCAAATGGCCCGACGGGTTCATCGCCTTCGCGCTTCCCTACTCCCCCTATCTGTTCGATCTTGTCGTCTATGCGGGCCGCAGTGTCGCCGAGATCACCTATGGGACACGCCGCTACGATCCGGTGACCCGGTCACTGGTGGTGACCGACCTTGAGATTCGCCGCGACGCCCTCCAAGCGAGCATCGGCCAACTCCGCGTGTCCGGCGACGAGGCCGTGTATGAGAACGTCGCCGTCGACACGCGGGCCCTGCCGCTCGATCCCACGACACGCGCCGTCTTGCGCAAGCTGGACCGGGAGATCGTGACGGGGGATGTCGCGTTGACCGGCCGCGTGGACGCGGCGGCGGCGGATTACGATCTGAGCGCGTCGCTGCGGATCGACGGTGCCGGCACGTTGGAGATCACCGCCGACCTCGAAGGCTTCCATGTTCTCGCGCCGCTCGAGGGTTTCGACGACGCCGAGGCGGGCGGAAGCCCGAAACTCGCGGGCCAGCTGCGATCGGCCCGGATCGCCTTCGCCGACGCAGGTCTCGCTTCGGTGCTGTACGAGGTCTTCGGCGGGCAGCAGGGCATGACCGCCGAGCAGGCTCGCGGCACGGCCTCGATGATGGCCGGAATTGGTGTGACGGCGCTATTTTCCGAGCTTCCCGGGGGGCAGAGCCCGCGCCTTCAGGAGATGGCGCGCGGCTGGTCGGCGACGATCCAGTCGTTTTTGACCCAGCCGGATCGGCTCGAGGTGTCGCTCGATCCGGCATCGCCCCTCGACCTCGCCAGCCTGACGCAAGGGGCAATTGGCGCTGAGGATATTCTGGCTCTCAACCCGACGGTTGTGGCAGGAACGTCGCAGCTCATCGCGCTCGTCGATCCGACGACGATCACGCTCGCCCCCGACGGACCGATCGAAGCGGTCCTGCCGGCGGCCGAGGCGTTGATCGAAGGCCGGGGCGTTCCGCAGGATATCGCGCGTGGCGTGACGCTCCTCCTGCCCGCGGCCGGTTCGGACAACCGGGCCGCGATCGGCCTTCTTGCCCGTGCACTGGCGCTCGATCCCGGCGTCGCGATCGCCCAGGAGCAATTGCGCGGCGCTTATGTCGCGATGCTCCTGGCCAAGGCGGACCGGCTGTCCGTCCAAAACGCCAGTCTCGACGCGCTCCGCCGCCGGCTGAGCCCGGACGAGCTGGCCGTAGCCGAGGACGAGGCCTTGCAGCGCTGGCGGCGGACCAAGATCGGCGAATCGCAGCGCCAGATCGAGGTCGGCGCGTTCGAGGCGCATGATTGGTCGACGATCCGTCGCCTGGCGTTTGCTTATTACGAAGGCGCGACGATGCCGCGTAACCTGATGCGTGCCTATGGCTGGGCGTCGATCGCCGCCGCCGGGGGCGACCGGATCGCCGCCGGCCTGCGCGACAATTTGACGGCGGCGGTGAGCGAGGGCCGGATCGTGTTGCCGATGGAGCGGGCGCGCAAGGCGACCGACGATCTGTGGGGGTTGATCATCTCCGATTCGTCCGCTGATGGTGCCCCCGATGCCGACGCGGAGCAGCCCGATGTGAAGGCGTCGGATTCCGCGTCGCCGGGATCGCCTTCCGTTTCTCCGGACGGGACGGCTGAAGGAGCGCCCGACGCGGACGACGGCAATGCAGCCGACCGTCCCGGCTCGGCTGATTAAGCGATGCGGTCCGCCGTTCAGGCGGACTCGCCGAAGCGATCAGCGACAAGCGCTTCGATCGCATCGAGCGCGGCTTCGGCGTCCGCTCCCCGCGCCGCTACCTCGATGACCGTTCCCTGGCTGGCCGCCAGCATCATCAGGCCCATGATCGACTGACCGCCCACGGTCAGGCCATCGCGCGAGATCGTCAATTCGGCGTCGAAGGCCTCGGCGGTCTGGACGAAGCGGGCGGAGGCGCGGGCGTGCAGACCACGCCGGTTGACGATTGTCAGGCTGCGCGGCGGCGGCGGCCCGTCGGCGCCCTTGCCGCGGGGCGGCGCGACCGCGACAGACGGGACTTCCGCCCCGGTCACCGTCTTTGGTTTTTCATGAGGGTCAGAATTGTCGAGGCGTCGCGTCATCATTTTCCGCTGAGGACGCGGCTGGCGACATTGATGTATTTGCGGCCGGCTTCCTGTGCGGCGACGAGCGCCTCGGCAAGCGGCTTTTCCTCCCGCACGCTCGCCAGTTTGATCAGCATCGGCAGGTTCACCCCCGCGAGCACGTCGACATGGGTGCCATCCATCACCGAAATGGCGAGATTAGAAGGCGTTCCGCCGAACATGTCGGTGAGGATGATCACCCCGTCACCCCGTTCGGCGCGGGCGACGGCCTCGACGATGTCGACGCGGCGCTGCTCCATGTCGTCCTCGGGGCCGATCGAGATCGTCTCGAAGGCGTCCTGCGGACCGACCACATGTTCCACCGCGTGCCGAAATTCGTCGGCGAGCCGGCCGTGAGTCACGAGTACCAACCCGATCATGCGCACAACGCTTGGATTGCCTGGCCCGACATTTGATGAACTCCCTAAAATCGGCGACCGGTCTCACCGGTCGCCGTGACCTGGCGACGGCAGGCGCATCAGCCTCCGGTCAGTAGCGGGCGCATCTTGTCATCCTGCCGCCGATGCGCAAGTCAAATGATAGCGCATACCCGCAGGAATCGATCGATGAACGTCATCGACCGTCGACCAAGGGCGACATGACAAGGGAGACGAGGATGTCGGCGCCGAAGGCAGCAGCGCGCGCGGGCAGGCGGGCATGGCGCACGCTGACATCGAGAATCGTGATCGTGCCGTTCTCCGGCAGGCGCTCGATCGCCGTCGGATCGCACAAATCGACGACGAGGCCGAGGTCGGCGGAAGCCACAGTTTCCTCGCGCAGGATGCCGATTCCCGAAACCTCGATCAGCCCGCGCAGATTGGCCGGAGCGCTCAGGACAATGCCGGCGTCGCTTCGCGTTACGACGACCCGGTCATCGGCCACGAGGCGGGCGGGAAGGCCGAGCGAAGCGCCGCGCCGCAAGGCGGACAGGCAGAGCGCCGACTTGCCGCTGCGCGCCGGGCCGCGAACCAGGACACCCAGACCGCCGATCGCGATCGCGCAGCCGTGCAGATTGGCGGACTGGCTCATTCGGCCGGCAACGAGACGGTGAAGCGGGCGCCGGCGACACCATTCGGCGCGTCCCCGTCCTCGATGTTTTCCGCCCGCAGCGTGCCGCCATGGGCCTCGACGATCTGCCGGCTGATCGACAGGCCGAGGCCGGAGTTCTGTCCGAAATCTTCCTCGGCCGGACGGTCGGTGTAGAAGCGCTCGAAAATGCGGTCGATGATCTCGGCCTGGATGCCCGGTCCGTTGTCCTCGATCGTGACGACGACGCGCTGGCCGCGCCTACGCAAGAGGACATCGATCCGGCCGTTGGTCTCCGGGACGAAGGATCGGGCGTTCTCGATCAGGTTGGTGAACACTTGGCCGAGCCGCAGATCATGCCCGGTAACGACATAGCCACGCTTCATCGAAGCGGGCAATCGTTGCTTCTCGAAGGTGATCTTCACATCACGGCGCGCCCGCGAATTGCCGCGGGCGCCATCGACTACAGAGCGTAAAAGCGCGGCCAGATCGACCTTCTGGGCGATCTGTCGGGCAAGTTCGGCGTCAAGGCGCGAGGCGTCGGCGATGTCGGTGATCAGCCGGTCGAGCCGCCGGACGTCGTGCTGGATGATCTCGAGCAGGCGCTTCTTGGAGGTTTCGGTGCGGGCCAGCGGCAGCGTCTCCACCGCGCTGCGCAGCGAGGTCAGCGGATTTTTCAGTTCGTGGGACACGTCGGCGGCGAAGGATTCGATCGCGTCCATACGCGCATAGAGCGCATTGGTCATGTCGCGAAGAGCGGTCGCGAGATTGCCGACCTCGTCGGCGCGATCGCCGAAATCGGGGATCGCCGCCCGCTCGTCGACGCCGCGCCGAACCCGGATCGCCGCCGCCGAGAGGCGCCGCAGCGGCGTCGCGATAGTCGAGGCGAGCAGGATCGACAGGACGATGGTCACGATCGCGGCGACGGCGAAAACCCGGACGATCGCCATGCGCTCCGCCTGGACGATCTTGTCGATGTCGCCGCCCTGGGTCGACAGGAGCAGCACCCCGAGCACGGCACGGAAGCGCTGGATCGGCACCGCCACCGAGACGATGAGTTCGGCGCTCTCGGTGGCCCGTACGACCGTGGCCGGGCCGCCGGTCAGCGCGTTCATCACCTCCGGATAGGCGGCGCCCGATCCGCCCGGCGTCTCGCGATAGATCGGCAGGTCGCTGCGCTGGAACAGATGACGGAACCAGTTGACCGCCGCGTCGACGAAGGCCGGCTCCTCCTCGGCCACGGGCGGCAGATTGTAGCGCAGGATCTGGCCGCGCGAATAAAGATGCCGCGAATCGAGGATCAGATTGGCGTCGCGGTCATAGAGCCGCGCCCGCGTGCGGGTCGGCGAGATCAGCCGGCGCAGCAATGGCGCGACGCGCTCCGGATTGATCGGAAACTCCAGGCTGTCGGTGATGTCGGCGCTTGGGGCCAGCGTGTCGCCGGCCTGCAGTTCCAGGAGGCGCTCCGGATCGAGGGTGATCGAGTTGGTCTCGACCGTCGCCGATGACGCGATGGCGCTGGCGATGATTTCGCCTTGGGTCAGAAGGCTTTCGACGCGCGCGTCGATGAGCCCGGCCCGGAACTGGTTGAGATAGAGGATGCCCGAGACGAGGACGATCAGCGCCACGAGGTTGAGGAAGACGATGCGCCGCGTCAGCGAGGAAAAGATCGTATGGCCGAGCAGTCGCCGCGCCTGATAGAGGACGCGTCGGATCAGCGGCAGCCGCCGCAGCCGTTTGCGCAGGATCGCCTCGCGGCGCTGCCCCTTCGGCCCGACACCGCCGCCGTCGTCCTCGTTGGGCTCGGCTATCGAGACCATGCGCGCCTCAAGCTTCGCGGAAACGATAGCCGACGCCGTAGAGGGTCTCGATCATGTCGAAATCGTCGTCGATCACCTTGAACTTCTTGCGAAGCCGCTTGATGTGACTGTCGATCGTGCGGTCGTCCACATAGACCTGCTCGTCATAGGCCGCGTCCATCAGGGCATCACGGCTCTTCACCACGCCCGGCCGCTGGGCGAGCGAGTGGAGGATTAGGAACTCGGTCACCGTCAGGGTGACCGGCTGGCCCATCCAGGTGCAGGTGTGCCGTTCCTGGTCCATGACCAGCTGACCGCGCTCGAGCGAGGATTCGGGCGTCGGCACGCCGGTCTTGGCGACGCCCTCACGCGCCGCCCCACGCCGCAGCAGCGCCCGCACCCGCTCGACCAGAAGCCGCTGCGAAAACGGTTTGCGGATGTAGTCGTCGGCGCCCATCTTCAAGCCGAAGAGCTCATCGATCTCCTCGTCCTTCGACGTCAGGAAGATCACCGGCAGATCGGATTTCTGCCGCAGGCGTCTGAGCAGTTCCATGCCGTCCATGCGCGGCATCTTGATATCGAAAATCGCAAGATTGGGTGGGCGCGACTGCAGACCTTCGAGGGCGGACGCCCCGTCGGTGTAGGTCTCGACCCGGTAGCCCTCATTTTCAAGCGCGATGGAAACCGACGCGAGAATATTCCTGTCGTCGTCGACCAGGGCGATCGTAGGCATTGCGGTACTCTCCATTTTCCACCCTCCACGCGACATCGCTGTCGTTTGAAGCGCCCAGCTGTCTCGCCGGTTGCCGACGGTCTTTTGTCCGGCGGCAGGCCTGTCCCTTCTGGGAGAAGGCCGGTCGATCCGGACCTCCCCGCTGTTGGCGCGATAGTATCGCCCATCTGCGGTAAATGTGGCGGAATGACAAAATTACAAAGCCGCGGGCGCTAAAGTCGAAAGGCCGCGCCCCCGTTGCGGAGCATCGTGCGAAAAAAATCGCCGACATATCAAACGATTTGTAGAGCGGATCGAACCGATTAGAATGATCCATCGCCAGTCTAAATCGATTAACATCCTGTTTCGATTAAGCATTCCCGGATGAATCGGGTTGATCGGCAGGCCCTCGGGCAGTATCAAGCAGGTCTATTGCGAGACCGCTTGCTGAGGAGCGGCCGCACGGCATGGGAGATGACGGGTGGACGAGATCGGCACGCGCAACGCCAATAGCGGGATCGAGACGACGGGATTGTCGGATCTGTCCTCGGTACGGTGGAACCTCAAGGAAGCGGAACTGGTGGAGACCGCCGTCAGGCGGGGCGAGGGACAGTTGACGGCGCACGGTGCTTTTGCCGCGGTCACCGGCAAGCACACGGGCCGATCGCCGAAGGATAAATTCCTCGTCCGCGACGACACCACCGATCCCGTGGTCTGGTGGGACAACAACGCGGCGATGGAGCCCGAGGTTTTCGAGCGGCTCTACGACGATTTCAAGGCCGCCGCGAAAGGCCGTGATCTGTTCGTGCAGGATCTGATCGGCGGCGCCGATCCGGCCAATGCGATCCGCGTGCGCGTCGTCACCGAATACGCCTGGCACTCCTTGTTCATCCGCACGCTTTTGATCCGTCCGACTGAGGATCAACTGAAGGACTTCGTGCCGGAGATGACGATCATCGACCTGCCGTCGTTCAAGGCCGATCCGGAGCGTCACGGCTGCCGTTCCGAGACGGTGATCGCCGTCGACATGACGCGCAAGATCGTTCTGGTCGGCGGCAGTTCCTATGCCGGCGAGATGAAGAAGTCGGTGTTCTCGGCACTCAATTTCCTCCTGCCGGAGCGCGGCGTCATGCCGATGCATTGTTCGGCCAATGTCGGTCCGGACGGCGACGCGGCGGTCTTCTTCGGCCTATCCGGCACCGGCAAGACGACCCTGTCGGCCGACCCGCACCGCACCCTCCTCGGCGACGACGAGCACGGCTGGGGCGAGGATGGCATCTTCAATTTCGAGGGTGGCTGCTACGCCAAGACGATCCGTCTGTCGGCCGAGGCCGAACCCGAGATCTTCGCGACCACCCGCCGCTTCGGCACGGTGCTGGAGAACGTCGTCCTCGATGCTGATCGAGTGCCCGACTTCGACGACGGTTCGCTCACCGAGAACGCCCGCGCCGCCTATCCGCTGCACTTTATCCCGAATGCCAGCGAGACCGGCCGCGACGGCCATCCGAAGAACATCATCATGCTGACCGCCGACGCGTTCGGCGTGATGCCGCCGATTGCCCGGCTGACCCCGGCCGAGGCCATGTACCACTTCCTGTCCGGCTACACCGCGAAGGTCGCCGGCACGGAAAAGGGCGTGACCGAGCCCGAGGCGACCTTCTCGACCTGCTTCGGCGCACCGTTCATGCCGCGTCACCCCTCGGAATACGGCAATCTCCTACGCGATCTGATCGGTCGCCACGACGTCGATTGCTGGCTGGTCAACACCGGCTGGACCGGCGGCGCCTACGGCACCGGCCATCGCATGCCGATCAAGGCGACTCGCAAGCTTCTCGCCGCCGCGCTCGACGGCTCGCTGAAGGACGCCGAGTTCCGCACCGATCCGAATTTCGGCTTCCAGGTGCCGGTCGCGGTGGAGGGCGTCGACAGCGCCATCCTCGACCCGCGCTCGACCTGGGCCGATACGGCGGCCTACGACGCCCAGGCGAGAAAGCTGGTCGAAATGTTCCGCAACAACTTCGCGAAATTCGAGAGCCACGTCGATGCCGACGTGCTCGAGGCCGCGCCGGCCCAGGCGATGGCGGCCGAATAGCCCCGCCACGCAAAGACCGTTCGTTCGAGCAAAGGCTCGCGGCCCCGGCCGCGGGCCTTTTCGTTTGCCGGGAGGCGCGGCGTGGGGCGGGCGCGTTGCGATCGCCGAAGACCCTCTATAGTGCGATCAGGCCGGACCGGGATCGCAAGGGAAGCCGGGCGGCAAGCGAAGGGCGAGGCAAATGGCGGGGGAGCACGATCTCAAGATCAACGATCGGGTGACGATTCCCGACGCCGATCTCGAGGAGCAATTCATCCGCGCCGGCGGCCCGGGCGGCCAGAACGTCAACAAGGTCTCGACGGCGGTGCAGCTCCGGTTCCTCGGGAGTCAGTCCACCGCGCTGCATCCCGATGCGCATCGCCGACTGTTGCGGTTGGCCGGTCAGCGGGCGACCAAGGATGGGGACGTCCTCATCGAGGCCTCGCGCTTTCGCAGCCAGGAGCGCAACCGCGAGGACGCCAGGGAGCGGCTGGCCGAGCTGGTGCGCGAGGCGCTGAAGCCGCCGCCGCCGCCGCGCCGCAAGACCAGGCCGACCAAAGGCTCGATCGAGCGCCGGCTGAAAGCCAAGAAAGGCCGTTCCCAGACCAAGCGGATGCGCGGGAGCGTGGATGATTGAGGGGGGAGGCGGGAATCGGCCGCTACTTGGATTAAGATCGTTTTGCACCAAAGCGCCTTTTGCAAGGCATGCTCGACCGCAAAAACCATCTTGCCAATCGCAATCGTAACAACGATCTTCTGGGCATGGCAAAGAACAGCAAAACCCGCGTCCGGCGAGATTACGCTTATGCGATCGTCGATACTCGTGAAAGCGGCGAAATTTGCGTTACTTATGACTTCGAGCGCGACGCGGTCGAAGTATCGGAAGCCGAAGAAGGTTCGACTAAGACGGTTCGCAGCTACGATCGCGATTCCGGCAAACCAAAGATTACATCGTCGGTGCCGTCGACGGGAAGCACGACGTTCGATCCAACGCGTGCGCTACACGCGTACGATCATGTCATCGCGATAGATACAAACTGCAGAACGATCCAAAGGAAGAGGTGCGCAGCCTGCCTAATCATACTATGTGCCCGGAGGCCTTTCAGCCCACGGGAACGCGATTCCCTTTCTAGCGCTCGCCGCTTATTTCATAGTCGGGATCAGCGAAGAGGAAAATCCGGAACGGATCGGATGGCATCTAACAATCACGAATAACATCATTCCGGCCTATCGAAGCTTCCATGGGAAAATCGCGATCATATCTGATAGTGAGCTTGGGCTTCAGCCACAGATAAATTCCCAAGAGGTCGGTTACTATGACGATCAAATACTCCCAGATTGGGCTAAATTTATTTACGGCTCTGACAAAGAGCGTGACACGCTGAATGGAGAGATGCTGGCATTCTGTCATAGAGGCGCGACGCGGCTGCTAGATGAAATGGAGAAGCAAGCTGACCCATTCCGGTGTCAAACTCCCGGAGACGCCAATTTTGAGAGCTACGCTGCAGTCAAGATAGGATCGGGTTAGAAATCAACTTGTTGCCCGATCAGCGCGGATTGCAAATACAGAGTTAACGAGGTTTGGTGATCAAAATCCGCCCTCAGTCCTGACGATTACGTGATCGCGAAAAGTGAAGCCGGGCGCGGCCGGCTTCGTATCTCCCGCATCCTCCCAAGTCGGGACGGAACGTTTCACCAACGAAACAGGGAGACTTCCAACATGATCAAGACTCTGATCCGCACCACCGCCATCGCCTCGCTCATCGCCGTCGGAACCGTGGGCGTCACCTCGGCCAGTTTCGCCCAGGACATGCCGATGGTCGGCGGCGCGCCGATGGACCCGGCCAAGACCATTCCGGAAAATGCATCGGCCGCCGACAATCTCACGACGCTGGTCGCCGCGGTGAAGGCCGCCGGCCTCGTCGAGACGCTCGCCGGCGAGGGACCGTTCACGGTCTTCGCGCCGACCAACGAAGCGTTCGAGAAGCTTCCCGACGGCACGGTCGAGACGCTGCTGAAGCCCGAAAACAAGGATCAGCTCACCAAGATCCTGACCTATCATGTGGTGCCGGCGGCTGCGACGTCCGAGGCGGCGATGCAGATGATCAAGGACGATGGCGGCAAGCATAATGTTACCACCGTTTCCGGCGGCACGCTGACGCTGCAGATGGACGGCGACAAGCTGGTCGTCATCGACGAATCCGGCAATGCCGCGACGGTCACCCAGGCCGACGTCATGCAGGCAAACGGCGTCGTGCATGTGATCGATAGCGTGCTGATGCCGAAATAAGGCTCGGTCCTGACCACGGCGGGCTGATGTCGCTCCTGCCGATGTGATCGCCCCCGCGCCCTTCGTGAATGGCGCGGGGGCCTCAGTGCCCCTATTGTCGCGACGATCGGCTGCCGCGCCGCGACGTGGCAACTACCCGTGCGGCCGGGGAGTGACGGCGAATGCCGCCTCGTCGAACCAGGGAGATCATCATGATGAGACGCAATTTTCTGCTGAGCACCGCGGCGATGGCCGCGACGGCCATCGGCGGCGGTCTGTTTTTCGGCTCGCGCGCGAAAAGCCGCGAAGCGGCGTTTCCGGTATCGCTGACCCCGGACGAGTGGCGCGCCAAGCTGACGCCGGAACAGTTTGCCGTGCTGCGTGAGGAATCGACCGAGCGCCCCTTCACCAGCCCGCTCAACGACAACAAGCAGGCTGGCGTCTATGCCTGCGCCGGCTGCGATACGCCGGCATATTCCTCGGCGAACAAGTATGATTCCAAGACCGGTTGGCCGAGCTTTTGGGCGCCGCTGTCGGCGTCGGCGATCGGCACCAGGACGGACTACGCGCTGATCTATCCGCGAACCGAAGTCCACTGCGCCACCTGCGGCGGGCATTTCGGCCATATCTTCGACGATGGTCCGGCGCCGACTGGCAAGCGGCATTGCCTGAACGGCGTGGCGCTAGCCTTCAAGCCGGGCGCGACCACCGCCTCCTGACCCGACGGGCAGGTTCGACTGGACAAGCCAACGGCGGCCTGGCTCGGGTCGCCGTTTTCCGTTTGGCAAGGAAACGGTGCCAGTATCGTGACATCCACGGCACCGGCGCGATGGATTGAATGGCCGGACAGGCGACGCCATATGGAGAAGTGAAAGCCGGAGAAGGTGCCGCTAAAGGGCCATCTCCCAGAAAGTCGCTTCTTGAAGGACTTGGCAGACCGATGAGCCGTATGACGCCGTTTTCCAGCCCGCTTCTGCTTGGCTTCGACAGTGTCGAAAAGACCCTTGAGCGGATTGTTAAGGCTGGCGACGGCTACCCGCCCTATAATATCGAACGTATCCGGCCTGGCAAGGACGGTGAGATATGCGACGACCTGATCCGCATTACCCTTGCGGTCGCCGGTTTCAGGCCGGAGGAGTTGGAGGTCACGACCGAAGAGAACCAGCTTTTGATCCGCGGTCGCCAGAACGACGAGACCGAGCGCGAATATCTGCATCGCGGCATCGCCGCGCGGCAGTTTCAGAAATGCTTCCTGCTCGCGGACGGTATGCGGATCATCGGAGCGCGGTTGAAGAACGGGCTTTTGTTCATCGATCTGGCAAAGCCGGAGCCTGAGCGAATCGTTAAGAAGATCGAGATCGCGGTCGCCGACTGACCGAGTATCGCGTAGCCTTTAAAGGAGACGGTGCCATGACCGAACACCAGATTTCGACTGTCAGCGAGACCGATCTTGCCGCCATCGGCGAGGGCCACGTCGCGTATCTGCGCCAGATGACCTCGGACGAGATGCGCGCGCGGTTTCCCGCCGCGCAATCGATCCGCCCCGGGCTCAATCTGTGGGCCTTGTTCTCGGCCGACGGCACGCCGCTGGCGGTGTCCGACGACCGCGGCAGCATCCTGGCGAGCGCCAACGAAAACGAGTTGGAGACGGTCAGCCTCCACTGACTGCAACGACCACGACGACAGATCAGGGCGACCATGCCGGACCGGCGTGGTCGCCTTTTTCGTGAGAGGTGGAGAAAATCAGGCGGCGTTCTGCGCCGAGGCGCTGGTCATCAGCGCGTAGAGCGAACCGGCATCGCGCGCGTCGCGGATATTGGCGACGGTATCCCGATTGCGCAACAACCGCGCGACCTTGGACAGAGCCTTGAGATGGTCGGCACCCGACCCCTCCGGCGCGAGCAGCAGGAAGACGAGGTCGACCGGCTGGTCGTCGAGCGCGTCGAAATCGACCGGGCGCGTCAGCCGCGCGAAAACACCAACGATGTGATCGAGCGCCTGAAGCTTGCCATGCGGGATGGCGATGCCGTTGCCGACGCCGGTCGATCCGAGCTTTTCGCGCTGCAGGATGGTCTCGAACACCTCGCGCTCGGGCAGCCCCGTCAGCGACGCTGCTTTCTCGGCGAGTTCCTGAAGCACCTGTTTCTTCGATGTGGCCCGCAAGGCGGGCAGAATCGCCGCCGGTTCGATGAGCGTCTCGAAATCCATCGCTGAGGTGCCTCTTGCTGCGGAGCGCGTCAACCTGAGCCTTGAACCTTGCGCGGCGCTCAAGTGTCGCCAGCGTAGGTTGATGGATCCACCCAGCCGTAATTGCCGTCGGGTCGCCGGAAGACGATGTTGAGATCCCCGGATTTGGCATTGCGGAAGACCACGACCGGACCGTCCTGTCGGTCGAGTTCCATCACCGCGCCGGCGACCGAGTGCGTTCCGACCTTCAGCGTGGTTTCGGCGATGATCGCCGGCGAGAAGTCCTCGGGAATTTCTTCCTCTTCATCTGGGATCGCCGCCATGACGGAGTAGGCCATGTCGCGGCCGTTGACGTGTGGGCGGTGATCCTTGAGCCGGCGCTTGTAGCGCCTGAGACGCTTCTCGATGCGCTCGGCGGCGTCGGCAAAGCTGGACTCTGGATCATGCGCCTCACCGGCGGCCTGGAAAACCACGCCGGTGTCGAGGTGCAAGGTGCAATCGGACGAATAGCGGGCGGCGTTTTTCGAGATCACGACGGTGCCGGAGAAATTGCCGTCAAAATATTTGTCGACGGCTTCGCTCAGCCGTTCCTCGATCCGCGTCCGGAACGCCTCGCCGACGTCCATGTGCTTTCCCGATACACGAAGGCTCATGCTTGAAAGCTCCTGTGAGATGACCGTTTCGGCCTCTGGTGCCGGTCAAGTGAAACGCGCCGGGCGGGCGTTGGATGCCGTTTGGTCCGCAATTTTCACGCGGCGACGGTGCCGGATCGCGCGGATCCGACTGAATTCACGAAGTGGCGCCTTCTAGGGATGAACGCCAAGACTGTCAACGCGGGGATCATGGCCCATCCCCCTTTCCGCAAAAGCCCGAGCATCCATCTGGTCTGCGCCACCCCGCGGTCCCTCGTCAAGAGGCCAGCCGCCGCGCGTTCATCTCGCGCCGACGCTGGATCGACGACGGAATGCCGAGCGCCTCGCGGTATTTCGCGACGGTTCGCCGCGCCAGATCGACGCCTTCCTTGTGAAGGATGGCGGCAATGTCGTCGTCGGACATGACCTTGCCCTGGCTTTCGGCGTCGATCAGCGCCCTGATTCGATGCTTGACCGTCTCGGCCGAATGGGCGTCGCCACCATGCGCCGAGGCGATTGCAACGGTGAAGAAGAAGCGCATCTCGAATGTGCCGCGTGGCGTCGCGATGAATTTTGACGCGGTGACCCGGCTGACGGTCGATTCATGCATGCCGATCGCTTCGGCGACCGCCATCAGCGTCATCGGCTTCAGCCCCTTAATTCCATGGGTCAAAAACCCGTCCTGGCGGCGCACGATCTCGCTCGCGACCTTGACGATCGTCTTGGCCCGCTGGTCGAGCGAGCGCACCAGCCAGTTGGCCGATTGCTGGCATTCGCCGATGAAGGCGCGATCGTCATCCGACAGGCAGCCGCCGCGCACGGTGCGCAGATAGGCGTTGTCGACGAGCACACGGGGCAACGCGTCCGGGTTGAGTTCGACCCGCCAGCCGCCATCCGGCGCTTCGGTGACGATGACGTCGGGAATGAGGGTCTCGAAACCCTCATGATCGAAGGCGTGTCCGGGTTTGGGATCGAGGCCGCGGATCTCGGCGAGGATGTCCATCAGGCCGGCCTCGTCCTCGCCGGTGAGGCGTCGGAGCGCGGCGAAGTCGCGCCGGGCAAGCAGATCGAGATGGGCGAGAACGGTCCGCATGACCGGGTCGAACCGGCCCTGGCGTTGCAGCTGGAGCATCAGGCATTCGGCAAGATCGCGTGCGAACAGCCCGGGCGGCGTCGCTTCGCGCTGAAGGATCACGAGCGCCGCTTCGACGTCGGTCACCGCAACGCCGAGATCGGCGGCGAAACTCTCCGGGGTGATCCGCAAATAGCCGCACTCGTCGAGAAGCTCGATCATCGCCTCGCCGATCTTGCGCTCCAGGCCAGGCGCCAGCGCGTCGGCGACTTCACCGCGCGCGTGGGCGTGAAGGGACGGGCGGTTGTCCGCCAGGTCGTCGATGCCGAAATCGGAACCGGTCCCGATCAGGCGCGTCTCGCCGCGCAGGCTCGGGCCGGATTGCGCTGGCCTGTCGTCGCCGGCGTCATCGCGTCCTGAAAAGCCGCTCTCGAAGGCCGCGCCATCGCTCGCGGCGCCGGTCAAGCCGCCATGCTCCGGATCCTCGCCGGCGGCCTTGTCCGTATCGGCCGGATGGCCGTCCGGGCTCTCGGGCGCGGGCTCGTCCGGCGCGGCCGTATCGGCATCCGTGATCAACGGATTGCGCTCCATCTCGGTCTCGACGAAGGCTTTCAGTTCGAGATGGCTGTATTGGAGCAGGCGAATCGATTGCAGCAGCTGGGGCGTCATCACCAGCGATTGCGTCTGCCGCATGTGCAGTTTGGCGGAAAGAGCCATGAGACGCCGATATACTCACCTAGGTGTGGGCTGCTGCGATGGCGCGGTGCCCCGGCACCGCGCACGCGCCGCCCGGCACTTGCCCGCGAAAGCTGGACGGGCGGCAACCCTTGCCGCCTCATCAAAGCGGGTCGTCGCGTTCTTTGTCAATCGTCGCGCGGCGGCGCTGTCGCGGCTCAGAAGCTGAATTCGTTGCCGAGATAGAAGCGGCGCACATCGGCGTTGTCGACGATCTCCTGAGGCCGACCGTGCGTCAGGACGGCGCCGGCGTGCATGATATAGGCGCGGTCGATCAGCCCCAGCGTCTCGCGGACGTTGTGATCGGTGATCAGCACGCCGATACCGCGCTTGGTCAGGTGCCGGACCAGCCCCTGAATGTCCGAGACGGCGATGGGGTCGACACCGGCGAAGGGTTCGTCGAGCAGCATGAAGGTCGGCTTGGAGGCAAGCGCGCGCGCGATCTCGCAGCGTCGGCGCTCGCCGCCGGAGAGCGAGGTCGAGGCCTGCTTGCGCAAATGACTGATGTTGAATTCCTCGAGCAGCGCAGTGAGCTCGCGCTCGCGGACTGCGCGATCGGGCTCGACCACCTCCAGAACGGCGCGAATATTGTCCTCGACCGACAGGCCGCGGAAGATCGAGGCCTCTTGGGGAAGATAGCCGATCCCCAGCCGTGAGCGCCGATACATCGGGACGCTGGTGATGTCGTGGCCGTCGAGGACGATGCGGCCGGCGTCGACGGGAACGAGCCCGGTGATCATGTAGAAGCAGGTCGTCTTGCCGGCGCCGTTCGGGCCGAGCAGGCCAACGGCTTCGCCGCGGCGCACGCCGAGCCGCACGTCGTCGACGACGCGCCTGCCGCGGTAGGTCTTGGTCAGCCCCGTGGCATAGAGCGTCCCGACGGCGTCGTCGGGACGATCCTGACCCACCCCTTCTGGACCGGAAACGGCGTCGCCCTCGGCGGGCGAGCGGCGCCGAATCTGTGCCGACGTCCCGGATTCGGCGGTCGTTTGAAACTTCACGCGTTCGACCTCAATGGCTCTACCAATCGCTGCTACTGGTCCGGCGTCAGCATCATTCGTACCCGGCCGCCACTGCCGCCACTGTCGCCATCACCGCAATTCGTGCTTTCGAGGCGGGCGAGACCCGTCTGCATCTGGATTGTCAGCCGGCAGCCCTCGGCGACGTTCTGACCCTGCGACAGGACGACGTTTCCGGTCATCACGACCACTTCGCTTTTCATATCGAAGGTCGCCTGTTCGGCGGTCGCGACCTGATCGGCGGATTTCACATAGACCTTCTCGCTCGCCTCCAGTCGCTCGATCTGGCTGGAACCGCCCGGCAGCGCGCTGGTGCCCGTTTTTCCGCCGGACGCTCCCTCCTGCGCCTTGGTATAGGAAACCACAAGCTTGCCGGTCCTCAGTTCCGTCTCGCCCTGCGACACCTGGACATTGCCGGTGAAGGTGGCGACCGCCTTGTTGTCATCGACGTCGAGCTGGTTCGACTCGATCGAGATCGGTTGGTCGCCATTGATCTGGAGGCCGGTGAAACTCTCGCCGAGCCCCTGCTGCGCCGACACGGGCGCGGCGAAGATCAGGCTCGCGAACAGGGCGGCATACAAGGGAACCGCGCGGCCGAATTTTGACGATCGCATATCTTACTCGTTTCTCGAGGCTTGTTCTTGACTATCGGAGGACGGGCCCGGATTGAGAACCATTTTAACGCGCCCGCCGAAGGAAAAGACCTTGCCTCCCTCCGATACGGTGAGCGTGTCCGAGCGAATGGTCTGGGCCGGGGTATCGATCGCGACGGGTCCCTCGCCGTCCAGGGTTCCTTCTGCGAGATCGATGTCGGCCGCCGCCAGATTGATCGAGATGCCGCTCGTCGTCTCGACGGTGATCCCGTCGCGGAGCTGCAATCTCTGGTTGGTTTGATCGTAGTTGCCCGATTCCGCCGTGATGTCGGCGGTTGTATCGTCATCGACGGAGACTGTGGCCTTCACCATTTCCAGATCGACACCGCCGCCGTTCAGTGACTGGATGGCGCGCTCGGCGACCAGATCGTAGGGCCGATTGCTGCTGTCGAGCCCCGACATGCGTGGCGCCTGCATCACCACCCGGCCGTCAGAGATCGAGGTGTCGGCGACGGAAACGTTGTCCGGCAGGCCGCGGGCCAGCCAGGTCACCGCGATTCCGAAGGCGACGATCAGCGCCGCGACCGCCGGCAGGCCGATCTTCAACACCCGCACGAGGCGCGAGTGCCGTCGTGCCCGCGCGAATTCCCGCTCGGTCCGCGTGCTCGCGCCGTGCCCGGTAGGCCTCGCCGGCGAGGCCATCAGCCTGGCTGCGCGCCTTCCGGTTGGGTTCGTGTCCACCGTCAATCGGGTCCTCTCCGTCCTGGCTCGGTCCATCGACGCCCGCGATGCGCCTTGTCCAGACTTACGGCGATCCGACAGCAATACGGGCTTTTTGCGTCGAAGCCAAAAACTTGCCGTAAATTCTTAACCTGAGGGAATGAACGTTTCGTGTGGCTTCACAGGACGCGCGGTTCCGGCTAACCCTCGCCGCAACGCGCAATCCTATGGAGCCGTCCATGTCCGCAACCGCCGAGGACCTGATCGATCGCCGTCGGCTGCGCCGCAAGCTGAGCTTCTGGCGCGTGGCGGCGGTGGTCGTCGTGGCGCTCGCCGCCCTCGCCGCCGCCGTTTTCTCCGGTTTTGACGGCGCCGCCACGTTTTCGTCGCGCGATCAGATCGCCAGAGTGGCGATCGAGGGCCTGATTACCGAAGACCTTGACCTTCTCGACCTTCTCGAAAAGGTCAAGGACGACGACGCGGTCAAGGCCGTGGTACTGCGGATCGATTCGCCGGGTGGAACGACCGTGGGCGGCGAGGCGCTCTACGAAGCGGTGCGCGCCATCGCCGCCGTCAAGCCGGTGGCCGCCGAGGTCGGAACGCTCGCCGCCTCGGCCGGCTACATGATCGCTTCCGGCGCCGATCACATCGTCGCCCGGCGAACCTCCATCGTCGGCTCCATCGGGGTGATCTTCCAATATGTCGATGCGTCCAAGCTGCTCGACACCATCGGCGTCGAGGTCAACGCGATCAAATCCTCCCCGATGAAGGCCGAGCCCTCGCCCTTCGCGCCCGCGCCGGAGGAGGCCAAGGCGATGATCCGCCGCCTGATCATGGACACCTACGAATGGTTCGTCGCGCTGGTCGCCGAACGGCGCGACATGAGTCTGTCCGAGGCGCGCGCGCTCGCCGACGGCTCGATCTTCACCGGCAGCCAGGGGCTCGAGCGCAAGCTGGTCGATGCGCTGGGCGGCGAAGCCGAGGTGCGGCGCTGGCTGGAGGATGATCGCGGTGTGACGAAGGGGCTCAAAATTGTCGAGCGGGAACCCGAGACCGAAGGCTATGCGTCGCTTTTTACCGCCGCCAGGGCGATGCTCTTCGGCGCCTTCGGCCTAGATCCTCGCGTCGCCTCGCTCGAAACCGCCCTTTTGCGCAAGGTCGGCCACCTTGACGGCATGGTGTCGCTCTGGCAGCCTTTGGATGGGCGCGCGCCACTGCGGTGAAGTCGTGGAAATATTTGACGTTTCTCATTGCAAAACGGGACGCGCTGAGAGTTCGGCGGTCGGAAGCGACCGGGCCGGACACCAAGAGGGGAAAATCGCTTGATTAAGTCGGAACTCGTGCAGGCGATCGCCAGCCGCAACCCGCATCTCTACCAGCGCGACGTCGAGACGATCGTTAAGGCGATCTTCGACGAGATCACCGAGGCGCTGTGCGAGTCGAACCGGGTCGAACTGCGCGGTTTCGGAGCGTTCTCGGTGAAGAATCGCCCGCCCCGATCGGGCCGCAATCCGCGCACCGGCGAAGCGGTCGAGGTCGAGGAGAAATGGGTCCCGTTCTTCAAAGCCGGCAAGGAATTGCGCGAGCGCCTGAACGAGGAGTGAGGCAGGCGTCGACCGCGATACCCGTCAGAATGATTGACGCATCCGGTTTGGCGCCCATTTTCAAACGATGACAAGGCCCGCGGATGCCGGTGCAGGGGCGCCGCAGCCGACAGAGGTCCGAGGCGTAGGCGCATGATTTCGAAAATACTTTCATTGCTCATTCTGGTTCCCCTGGCCATCGTGCTGGTCGTCTTCAGCGTGGCCAACCGCGAGGCGATCCCGGTTTCGCTCGATCCGATCGGCTCGATGCCGCAGCTCGCCTTCGAGGCGCCGCTGTTCATTCTTTTGATGGGGTCGGTGATCATCGGCGTCGTGCTGGGCGGGATCGGCACCTGGCTGACTCAGGCGCATTACCGGCGCAAGTCCTGGAAGCGCAAATACGAGGTGGAAAAGCTGCGGCGTGAAACCGAGGAGAACAAGGCGAAACTTCGCCAGCTCCAGGAAGAACGTGACCGCGCCTCCTACGGGCAGGCCGCCTCCAATTCGACGGCACTGGCGACCTCACGGGCGGCGTAATAGGAGCGGCGTCATACCAAACCTGCGGGTATGGGTGACCGAGCCGGCCCTACGTCGCACTCTCGTCAAAAGGCCCGCCATGCAGCGGGCCTTTGCGTTCCAGATAGTCCGCGATCCTTCGCCGAGGCGCTTGCCGCGCCTCAGACGGATTCGGTCGTGCCTTCGGCCGTGGCCGTGCCGCCTGAGACCGTCTCGGCAAAACAATCGAAGAACTGTCCAGCGAGCTTCTTGGCGGTCGAATCGATCAACCGCCCGCCCAGCTGGGCAATCTTGCCGCCGACCTGGGCCTTGACATCATAGGTGAGGATGGTGTCCGCGCCGTCCTCGGCCAAGTGTACGTCGGCGCCACCTTTGGCGAAGCCGGCGATACCGCCCTTGCCCTCGCCGACGATGGAATAGCTCTCCGGCGCGTTGATATTCTCCAGACGGACCTCGCCCGAGAATTTTGCCTTGACCGGGCCGACCTTGGTGACGACCGTCGCGGCCATCTCGTTCTCGCCCGTCATTTCCAGGCTCTGGCAGCCGGGGATGCAGGCGCGAAGAACGTCCGGGTCGTTGAGCGCGGCCCAGACCTTTTCACGTGGCGCCGACAGTCGATATTCGCCCTTCAGATCCATGTTGATCCTCCCTGTTTGGCGGGCGCGAGTTCTGGCGCCCGCAATATGTTGCTCGCGACTTGCTGCACGTTTTTGGTCGCTTTGCCAAGCCGCCAAGGAACCGCTAAGGAGCGCTCTGAACCACAGTAGCAGGGAGTTTCGCCTTGGCGCGAACGCGGCGGCCGAACCACAAGACGGCCACGAAACCGGCTCGGACGGCGTCCCGCAAGCATGAGGCGGACCGGCCGGAGCGCGCGCGCCCGGGCGGCGACGAACAGCGCGGGGGCGGCCGACCCGGCCGACCGGTGGAGCCATCGACGCGGCTGACGCTATCTGAGCGAGCGGGCGCGCGTCCGAGCGAAGAGGGGCCGCTGATCCTCACCGTGGAGCCGACGGAAGATTACGCGCTGATCGATTCGGGCGGCGGCGAGAAGCTGGAGCGCTATGGCCCGCTGCTGGTTCGCCGGCCGGAAAACCAAGCGATCTGGCGGCCGCGGCTGCAGCCGGATGACTGGCAGAGGGCCGACTCTGTCTTTACCGGCGACACCGACGAGGAGGGCACCGGCCGCTGGCGCTTTCCCCATGCGCCGCTCGGCGAGACCTGGCCGCTCGTTCATGACGGGTTGTCCTATCAGGGCCGGTTCACCTCCTTCCGTCATGTCGGCGTGTTTCCCGAGCAGGCGGCGCACTGGGCCTATGCCGAGGCCGCGATCCGCGCCGCCAGCCAACGGGGAAACAACCCGGTGCGCGTGCTCAATCTCTTCGGCTACACCGGCATCGCCTCGCTCATCGCCGCCCGCGCCGGGGCCGAGGTCACTCATGTCGACGCCTCCAAGAAGGCGGTTGGCTGGGCGCGGGAGAACCAGGAGATGGCAGGGCTCGGCGCGCGTCCGATCCGCTGGATCTGCGAGGACGCGATCCGCTATGTGGAGCGCGAGGTCAAACGCGGCAGCCGCTATGACGCGATCCTGCTCGACCCGCCGAAATTCGGCCGGGGCCCGAAAGGCGAAGTCTGGCAGCTCTTCGACGATCTGCCCTATCTTCTGGGTCTCGTCCGTGAACTTCTGTCGGATCGTCCGCTGTTCGTGATCCTCACCGCCTATTCGATCCGCGCTTCGTTCTACGCCCTGTCGGCGCTCATGGGCGAGAGCTTTCGCGGGCTCGGCGGCAACCTGCAATCGGGCGAACTCGTTATCCGCGAGGCCGGCGACGAGCCGCGCCTCCTGTCGACGTCCCTCTTCTCGCGCTGGAGCGCCGACCATGTCTGATCGTCCACCACCGGCCTCGGGCGCCGAACCCCGGCCCCACTTCGCGCCGACGCGCGCCCCCGGCCGGGTCAAGGAGGTGTCGAGCATCTCCAATCCGATCATCAAGGATATTCGCGCGCTGGCGCAGAAGCGGCATCGCGACGAGACCGGTTTGTTCCTCGCCGAAGGCCTGAAGCTGGTGATCGACGCGCTCGACGCGGGCTGGGAAATCCAGACCCTGATCGTCGCCAAGGCCGAGATCGGCCAGGAACTGCTGGCGAAAACGGCGGCGCGGACCGTGTCGCTCGGCGCCGACCTCGTAGAGGCAAGCGCCAAGGTGCTGGAAGCCATCACCCGCCGCGACAACCCCCAGAACGCCGTTGGCGTCTTCCGCCGCCGGCTGACGCCGCTCGCCAAGCTCGATGTGACCGGCACCAACGTCGTGGTGGCGCTGGACCGGGTCCGCGATCCGGGCAATCTCGGCACCGTGCTGCGCACCGCGGACGCGGCCGGCGCCTCCGGCGTCGTGTTGATCGGCGAGACCGTCGACCCGTTCTCGCTGGAAACCGTCCGCGCGACGATGGGCTCGATCTTCTCGGTTCCGCTGGCCCGGGCGAGCGAGGCGGAATTCCTCGAATGGCGCAAGCGGTTCAAGGGTCTGGTCACGGGGGCCCACATGGCGGGAGCGATCGACTACCGCAAACCCGATTACGGCGCCGGGGCGACAGTGCTGTTGATGGGCAACGAGCAGGCCGGTCTGACCGACCGGCTCACCGATGCTTGCGACGTCCTGGTGCGGATTCCGCAGGCGGGGCGCGCCGACAGTTTGAATCTCGCCGTCGCCACCGGCGTGATGCTGTTCGAAGTGCGCCGGGGAGCGCTCAGCCTGTGATGCGCGCGTTCATCGGTTTCAACCTCATTCTCGTCGCAGTCGCGGTCATCGCCGACCAGGCGATCAAGGCGCTCGTCGTCGCCACGATGGATCTGGGCGAAGCGATCGAGGTCTTGCCCTTCCTCGCGCTTTATCACGCCCGCAACACCGGCATCGCCTTTTCGATGTTCGCGGGGTTCGGCGATGTCGGGCTGTCGCTTCTGTCCGGGCTCGTTCTGGCGGTGGTCCTTTATCTCTGGGTGAAGACGCCACCCGAGCGACGTCTCCTCCATCTCGGTCTGGCGATCATCGTCGGTGGCGCGATCGGCAACCTCATCGATCGGGTCCGGCTCGGCTATGTCGTCGATTACATTTATTTCCATACGCCGGTCTGGGATTTCGCCGTTTTCAACCTGGCCGACGCCTTCATCACCGTGGGCGCGGTCGTGATCCTCGTCGAGGAGTTCATTCTGGCGCCGCGGCGCGGGACGGTCGCCAAGGTCGGTGAACCCCGCGATTGACATCGCCGGTCCCCGCCCTCAGTCGAATATCAGAACGGGAGTGATGCAATGAGCGAGACGTTTCGGGCGATCCTGGTATCGCGGGACGAGCAGAAGAAGCAGTCGGTGAATGTCGTGGAGATGGCGCCGGACGAACTGATGGACGGCGACGTCGACGTCGCCGTCGAGGCGACGACGGTCAACTACAAGGACGGCCTCGCCATCACCGGCAAGGCGCCGGTCGTGCGCCGCTGGCCGTTGATCCCGGGTATCGATCTGGCGGGAACCGTGATCCGCTCGACCCACGCCGACTGGAAGGAGGGCGACAAGGTCGTGCTCAATGGCTGGGGCGTCGGCGAGACCCATTACGGCGCCTATGCCGGCCGCGCCCGACTGAACGGCGACTGGCTGGTGCCGCTGCCCGAGCGGTTTTCGCCGAAGGATGCGATGGCGATCGGCACCGCCGGTTACACGGCGATGCTGTGCGTGCTGGCGCTGGAGAAGGCCGGAATGGGGCCGGATCGTGGGCCGGTGGTCGTCACCGGCGCTTCCGGCGGGGTCGGCTCGGTCGCGACGGCGATCCTGTCGAAGCTCGGCTGGCATGTCATCGCGTCCACTGGCCGGCCGGACGAAGCCGGCTGGCTGACCGATCTCGGCGCTGCCGAAATCATCGATCGCGCCGAACTCTCCGAGCCGGGCAAACCGATGGCCAAGGAGCGCTGGGCCGCAGGCGTCGACGCCGTCGGCAGTCACACCCTGGCGAACGTCCTGGCGGCGACTTCCTATGGCGGCGCCGTCGCATGTTGCGGGCTTGCGCAGGGTATGGACCTTCCGGCCTCGGTCGCCCCGTTCATTCTGCGCGGCGTCTCGCTGCTCGGCGTCGATTCGGTGATGGCGCCGAAACCGCGGCGGCTGGAGGCGTGGCGCCGGCTGTCGCAAGATCTCGAACCGGAAAAGCTGCGGTCGATCGCGACGGAAATCACCTTCGATGGCATCCTCGACGCCGCCAAGGACATCGTCGAGGGCAAGATCCGCGGCCGCGTCGTCGTCGACATGACGTGAACCGACCCGCGTCCGGGACGTTGTTCGTCGCGGCCACTTGAGTGATAGTGGCGGCGGGACGGTCACAAATTCTTCGCTGTAGATCGCTATGGCACTGCAGCGCGGAGTTGGCCGGACGGAGGATGCGATGATCGGACAGGGCACGAGGCAGGCGCCACTGATCGGCGCGGGATTGACGGCACCGGATCCTGGCGCCGCCGGTCTGGCTACGGTTCCCGCGAGGTTGCGCCACCTGACCCGGCGGTTCGATCCGATGTCGCCCGTTCTCGGGCGGATCGGGCAGCTCGAGGTCCGCCTGGCGCGCCGGCCGGCCGAGGTCAGGGCGTCGCAGAAGCTGCGCTATCACGTCTTCTACGAGGAAATGAGCGCCCAGCCGTCAAAGTTGCAGAAAATGACCCGCCGGGACCGGGACGGCTACGACCGCTATTGCGACCACCTTCTGGTTCTCGATCACAGCCGCGGCGGCGCGATCCCGAACCGCATCGTCGGCACCTACCGGCTGTTGCGCGGCGAGATGGCCATTCTGGCCGGCGGCTTCTACACCGCCCAGGAATTCGACATCGCGCCGATGCTCGCCAGGCATGAAGGCACGCGGTTCCTCGAACTCGGGCGCTCCTGCGTCCTCAAGGAATATCGCGGCAAGCGCACCGTCGAGCTGCTCTGGCAGGGGATATGGAGCTACGTGCTCGGCCACGACGTTGACGTGTTGTTCGGCTGCGCCTCGCTGGCGGGCACCGATCCCGAGGCGCTGGCCGTGCCGCTCGCCTTTTTGAGACAGAACGCGCCAGCGCCGGCGGAATGGCGGGTGCGTGCCCATGCCAAGGTCGGAGTTTTCCCCCCCGACTCCGCTGACGCGGTCGATGCGCGCAGGGCGCTCGCGGCGCTGCCGCCGCTGCTCAAGGGTTATTTGCGGCTGGGCGGCTATATCGGCGAAGGCGCGGTCGTCGACCATCAGTTCGGCACGACCGACGTTCTCGTCGTGCTGCCACGGGCCAACATCAACCCGCGCTATATTGGTCACTACGGCGCTGACGCCAGCCGCTTCGCCGCCTGAAGGGCGCGCGTGGCCTAATCTACTGGCCGATCCGCACGATGCTGCGGGTCTTCAAATCGACCAGCACCGGTTCGCCATTGTAGTAGAAATAGGCGAGCGTGGAATTGCCGTCGACCTGTTGCAGCGCAATCGTATCCGGCACGGAATCGCCGAGTTGCGGCGCCGTCGGCAATCGTGCGTTGTCGCTCGGATGTTCAGCGGCGTATTGCAGGACGATGACATTCTCGTCGCCGCCTTGACCGGCCGCCAGACTGGTCAGCGCGAGTGTCGACAGGGCGAGGATAAGGGCGGTTCTCAGCATGGGGAACTTTCTCGGGCGATCGTCCGCCTCGAGCGAAGGCGGCAGCTTGTCGATATTGGCACAGCACCGATGAACGGAAGCTGACGAACCTGACATGGTTCCTCGCGGTCGCGACGGCAATGTCGCGATCGCCATTACATCTGTTCGCGCGTTAATCGATGGCCTCATAGGCGGCAATGGCCGCCATATTGACGAGCTCGGAATCCTTGGCTCCCAGCGCGACGATCTGCACCGGCTTTTCCAGCCCGACCAGCAGCGGCCCGACGACCGTCGAGCCGCCCAGTTCCTGCAGCATCTTGGTGGCGATCGAGGCGGAATGAAAGGCCGGCATCACCAGGACGTTGGCAGGGCCTGAAAGCCGGCAGAACGGGTACTGCTCCATGATCTCGGCGTTGAGCGCCACGTCGGCGTTCATTTCGCCGTCATACTCGAAATCGACGTTCAGCCCATCGAGGATGCGGACCGCCTCCTGCACCTTCTGCGCCCGCTCGCCCGGCGGGTTGCCGAAAGTCGAGTAGGCCAGCATGGCGACGCGCGGCTCGTAGCCGAGCTTGCGGGCCATCGCCGCCGCCTCGATCGCGATGTCGGCGAGTTCCTGCGCGTTCGGCATGTCATGCACCGCGGTGTCGGCGACCAGAACTGTCCGGCCCCGACACAGCACGACCGAGACGCCGATCATCGTGTGGCCCGGCTTGACGTCGAGCACCCGGCCGACGTCCTGCAGAACCGTCTGGTAGTTGCGTGTAACGCCCGACACCATGGCGTCGGCGTCGCCCATGGCGACCATGGCGCTGGCGAAGAGATTGCGGTCGTTGCGCATCATCCGGACGCAGTCGCGGTGAAGGTAGCCCTTTCGCTGGAGGCGGGAGTAGAGCAGCTGGGTATAGTCGTCGACCCGGTTGGAAAGCCGCGCATTGACCAGCTCGAGGCCGGGACGGTCGAGATCGATGCCGGCCTCGCGCGCGGTCTCGCGCATCTCCGCATCGCGCCCGAGCAGAATGGCGGTGCCCAGATTCTGGTTCACATAGGCGACGGCCGCCCGCATCACCTGCGGCTCCTCACCCTCGGCGAAGACCACGCGCTTGGGATCGCGCCGCACGCCGTCGAAGATGCGCTGCAGCGTCGAGGCGATCGGGTCGCGCCGCGAGCGCAACTCTCTGTCATAGGCGTCGAAATCGGTGATCGCGCGGCGCGCGACGCCGGTGTCCATCGCCGCCTTGGCCACCGCCCGCGGGATCGCCGAGATCAGGCGGGGATCGAACGGGACCGGGATGATGTAGTCCGGGCCGAATTGCGGGCGCTGGCCACGATAGGCCGCGACCACGTCGTCGGGCACGTCCTCGCGGGCGAGAGCGGCAAGCGCTTCGGCGGCGGCGACCTTCATCGCCTCGTTGATTGTCGTCGCGCGCACGTCCAGCGCGCCGCGGAAGATATAGGGAAAGCCGAGGACGTTGTTGACCTGGTTGGGATAGTCCGAACGCCCGGTCGCCATGATCGCGTCGGTGCGGATGTCCGCGACTTCCTCGGGCGTGATCTCCGGATCGGGGTTGGCCATCGCGAAGATGATCGGATTCTTCGCCATCGAAGCGATCATGTCGGGGGTGAACGCGCCCTTGGCCGACAGACCGAAAACGACATCGGCGCCGTCCATGGCGTCCGCCAGGGTCCGCCGGTCGGTGTCGACGGCGTGGGCGGACTTCCATTGGTTCATGCCGGCCTCGCGCCCGCGATAGATGACCCCCTTGGTATCGCAGACGATGACGTTCTCCGGCGAAAAGCCCATCGCCTTCATGAGGTCGATACAGGCGATCGAGGCGGCGCCGGCGCCGTTGACGACCAGTTTGGTCGAGGCGAGATCGCGGCCGGTAAGATGGAGTGCGTTGATCAGCCCCGCGATGGCGATGATCGCCGTGCCGTGCTGGTCGTCGTGGAACACCGGAATGTCCATCGCCGCGCGCAGCCGCTCCTCGATGATGAAGCAGTCGGGCGCCTTGATGTCCTCCAGATTGATGCCGCCGAAGGACGGGCCGAGCAGGCGCACGCAATTGACGAATTCGTCGACATTCTCGGTGTCGATCTCCAGGTCGATGGAATCGACGTCGGCGAAGCGCTTGAACAGCACGGCCTTGCCCTCCATCACCGGCTTGGAGGCCAGCGCGCCGAGATTGCCGAGGCCGAGAATCGCCGTGCCGTTGGAGATGACGGCCACCATGTTGCCGCGCGCGGTGTAGTCGAACGCCTTGTCCGGGTCTTCCGCGATGGCGCGCACCGGCACGGCGACGCCGGGCGAATAGGCGAGCGACAGGTCGCGCTGGGTCGCCATCGGTTTGGTCGCGTTGATCTCCAGCTTGCCCGGCCGCCCGGAGGAATGAAAATCCAGTGCCTCGGCGTCGGAGACGGACGGCTTGCGGTGACCTGTCGTGCGCTGATCCATGCTTCCCCCTGCAATTGTCTTCATCTCCCCTTCCATCGCGATAGCCACGCAGCTAAGCGGAGGGGAGCTTGTATGGTTGGCCGCGTTCGTCGGCGTTCCGCACGACCGGGCGGCCCCAGTTTGAACGAAAGAGACCGATCCGCGCAATGACGGCCGACAAGGACGCCGCCCCCACGCCGATGATGGCGCAATATATCGAGATCAAGGCGGCCAATCCGGACTGCCTGCTGTTCTATCGCATGGGCGATTTCTACGAGCTGTTCTTCGATGACGCGGCCGAGGCGTCGCGAACGCTTGGCATCGCCCTGACCAAGCGGGGCAAGCACCTCGGCGAAGACATCCCGATGGCCGGCGTGCCGGTGGTCTCGGCCGACGACTATCTGCAGAAACTGATCGCCTTCGGCCATCGGGTCGCGGTCTGCGAGCAGATCGAGGACCCCGCCGAAGCGCGCAAGCGCGGCGCCAAATCGGTGGTGAAGCGCGACGTGGTTCGCCTGGTGACGCCGGGGACGATCACCGAGGAGGCGCTGCTCGAGCCAGGGCGCCCGAATTATCTGATGGCGCTGGCGCGGTTGGGAGGCTCCGGCCCAAATGCGGCCCTCGCCCTGGCCTGGACGGATCTGTCGACCGGCACCTTCCGCATCGCGGAAACCGACATCGGGCGCCTGGCCACCGACATCGCCGCACTCGAGCCGAGCGAAATCGTCGTCGCCGAGCCGGTCTTCCATGACGAGACGCTGCAGCCACTGTTGCGCCGGTATGGCCGCGCCGCGCGGCCCGAGCCGCAGGCGCTGTTCGACGGAGCGACCGCCGAGGAGCGGGTCTGCCGCTTCTACGGTGTCGCGACGCTATCCGGTTTCGGCGGTTTCTCGCGGGTCGAACTCGTCGCCGCGGCCGCGCTGATTGCCTATCTCGGCAAGACCCAGATGGCCGCGCGCCCGGCCCTGCAGCGGCCCGAGCGGGTGGTCGCCGGCTCGCTCATGCAGATCGATCCGGCGACGCGCGCCTCGCTGGAATTGACCCGGACAATGTCGGGCAAGCGGCAGGGCAGCCTGCTGTCGACCATCGACCGGACCGTGACCGGCGCGGGCGCCCGGCTTTTGGCCGGCCGGCTCGCCGCCCCGCTGACCGACCCGGCGGCGATCCGGGCCCGGCAGGCGTCGGTTGGCACTTTCGTCGAGGATATGCCGAACCGCCAGCGCTTGCGCGCGGCGCTCACCGGCCTGCCGGACACCGAGCGGGCGCTGTCGCGGTTGTCGCTGGGCCGTGGCGGTCCGCGCGACCTCGCGGCGATCCGCGACGGGTTGGAGGCTGGCTTCGCCATCGCCGCAGCCGCCGCTGCCGAGATGCCGGACGAATTGCGCTATGCCTTCGCGGCGCTCGCCGCGCTGCCCCAATCCTTGCATGAGGCGCTGTCGGACACGCTCGCGGACGCGATGCCGCTCCTCAAGCGCGATGGCGGCTTCGTCCGCGACGGCGCGATACTGGCGCTGGACGAGGCGCATGCGCTGCGCGAGAATTCGCGGCGGGTGATTGCCGACCTGCAGGGCCGCTACGCCGCCGAGACTGGGGTGCGGAACCTGCGCATCAAGCACAACAACGTGCTCGGCTATTTCGTCGAGGTTGGCGAGGCGCAGGCCAAGGCGCTGGCCGGCGAGGACGGTGAAACGCGCTTCATCCATCGCCAGACCATGGCGTCGGCGATGCGGTTTACCACCACCGAACTCGGCGAGTTGGAAACAAGGATCGCCGGCGCCGCGGCCGAAGCGCTCAAGATCGAGCTTGAGGCCTTCGAGAGCCTGGTCGCCGCCGTCGGCGAGGCGGCGGAAGCACTGCAGCGTGGCGCCGAGGCGCTTGCGGTGCTCGATGTCTCGACCGCTCTCGCCGAACTCGCCGTTGCCGAGGAATGGACGCCGCCGCATGTCGACGACAGCCTTGCCTTCACCGTGGAGGGCGGCCGCCACCCGGTGGTCGAAGCGGCGCTGAAGGCGGGGCCGGGCGACCCGTTCGTTTCCAACGACTGCGACCTCTCGCCGCCTGGGCCCGGGCAGGAGGGGGCAGGATCGATCTGGCTGCTCACCGGCCCGAACATGGGCGGCAAATCCACGTTTCTGCGCCAGAACGCCCTGATCGCGGTCCTGGCCCAGATGGGTTCCTACGTGCCGGCCGCGCGGGCGCATGTGGGCATCGTCGATCGCCTGTTCAGCCGGGTCGGCGCCTCGGACGACCTCGCCGAAGGACGCTCGACCTTCATGGTCGAGATGGTCGAGACCGCCGCGATCCTCAACCAGGCGGGGGAGCGGGCGCTGGTTATTCTCGACGAGATCGGCCGGGGCACTGCGACCTATGACGGCTTGTCGATCGCCTTTGCCGCGGTCGAGCACCTGCATGAGGTCAATCGCTGCCGGGCACTGTTCGCCACCCACTTCCACGAGATGACGGCGCTGGCCGCGCGGCTTTCCCGCATGCGCAACGCGACCATGCGGGTGAAGGAGTGGGAGGGCGAGGTGATCTTCCTGCATGAGGTCACGGCCGGCGTGGCCGACCGGTCCTACGGCATTCAGGTCGCCAAGCTGGCTGGGCTTCCTCCCAAGGCGGTCGAGCGCGCCCGGCAGGTGCTGGCCGAACTCGAACGCGGCGAGCAGGGCGAGAAGCGGACCGCCTTCGTCGACGACCTGCCGCTATTCTCGGCGGTCGCACGGCGCGCCGAAACGCATCCTCACGAGCCTGAGCCAGACCACGCGCTTCGCGACGCGCTCGCGGCGCTTGATCCCGACAGCCTGTCGCCGCGCGATGCGCTCGAAGCGCTTTACCGGTTGAGCGCGCTCGCTCGCCCTTCACGCTGACACGCGCCAGCCCGATCCCGTTTGACGGGTGACGGTGCGCATCCGCCAGAATGCGATCCGCGCGGTTCGTCGGCGCATCGGGCTGTCAAGTTTGTTCGCTTCCGATTCTGCTGAATTTGTAGCCAGCTACAAATTATGGAACTCCGAAAGATGACGCCCGTTTGGCAACGGACGAGGTTAACGATCTCTAAACGACCGATGGCAAAGACGTAAACATTTTGCCGTCGCAAGTATGAAAGGTTTTACACTATGAAGAATGCATCTATTTTTTCCGCTGCTATCATCGGCGCCTCAATCTTGACCGTTTCTGCATACGCTCAGGACGCCGCGCCGAAAATTCCGGGGTCGGAGACCATCATCGAGGAGAACGAGGCGGCGACTCGCGATGCGGTTGCTGACAACCCTGGTGCGGCAACCGGTGCGGCCGAAGCGGACGCGACCACCGAGACACTGGTCCCGGGCAGCGAGGCTCAGATCCAGCTGAACGAAGCTACTGAGCGCGATGCGGTTGCAGCCGGTACGAAAGCCGAGACCACCGGGGAGACGGCTGCCGACGGCACGCTCCTCGTCCCGGGTTCGGGCGCAACGACGAGCCAGTCGGACGCTGAGGCCAAGGCGACCACGACCGAGGATGTGCTGCAGGACGAGGCTTCGACCGACGCCGTGAAGTAACTCGGGAATCGTTGCGTAGTCCAAAGTGGCCACGCGCGCATGTGAGAAAGGGTCGTCCTGACGGGCGGCCCTTTTTCTATGGCCGGAGTGGGCACCGCCGGGCCATCGATCGCGGCCCGGAGGAGAAATTCCAAACTGCTCTCCGCACAGGAACATGTCGATTGTCAACAAATCCGCGTCTCACGGAGGGATCACTTCGTTTTGACAGGGTGATTTCAGACGGACTGTTCAACAGAAATGTATTTCATCCGGATAGATCATCATTAGCTGGTGTTCACCGGCGACGACGGCCCAAGCAATCCAATGCAACCGGGTCGCCTCGCCCCAAAACGAAATAAATGGAATTATGATATGAAGAACATTCTCGCTATTTCCGTCGCTGTTGCCGCTCTTGCCGGTGTTCTGCCTGCCGCGGCCCAGTCGCTCGTGCCGGGCTCCGACTTCTACATCCAGCAGCAGCAGGAAGCGCAGCGCCAGTCCGTCGTCGACGGCTCCGTCTCCCTCGCGCCGTCGGCGTCTGGCGACGCGCGCGCCTTCGGCTACGTATCCGAGCGTTCCGCCACTTCCGTGGACGCGCGTTCGGTCATCGTTCCAGGTTCGGACTTCGAGAATCGTCGGGCGGACGAGTTCGAGCGCCGACAGGTTCGCCGCTAATCCGGAAATGCGACTGCTGCACCCGCGTGCAGCGTCCGGGCCAAGGGTCATCCGCTTCCGCGGGTGGCCCTTTTTTCGTTCAGGAGCGATGCCTTGGTGGCGCGGAAGCCATGGTGAGTTTTCTCGCAAGGGGTCTGCGAATGGGTTATAGCCTTCGCCGCGAAGCGAATAAGCAGCAGGACCGCATATGACCATGCTCGAGGCCAGCCCCGCCCAGCCGAGCCTCCTGCCGTTCGTCGAGACCGGCGAGCAGGTCCAGCTCGACGGCATCCTCGACGTCGAGATGCTGCGATCGGGGCTCGCGTCGATCGCCGAAAAGGACTCTTCCGGCGGCGCTTCGACGGCGGCGCGGGCCGAAGTTCTGGCGCTGCTCAAGGATACCATCCGCCACGGTCGGACGATGATCGAGGAGATGCTGTTCGAAGATGGCGGCGGCCTCTTGTGCGCCCAGCGGCTCGCCTCGTTGCAGGACGCGGTGATCCGGGAAATCCACGATTTCGCTCTGCGCTACGTCTTTCCCTCGGCGAACCTGTCCTCCGGCGAGCGCATGGCGATTCTGGCGGTCGGCGGTTACGGCCGCGGCACGCTCGCGCCCGGATCCGACGTCGATCTGTTGTTTCTCCTGCCCTACAAGCAGACCGCGCTCGGCGAGCAGGTGGCCGAATATCTGCTCTATCTGCTCTGGGATCTCGGCTTCAAGGTCGGGCACGCCACCCGCACGGTCGATGAATGCATCCGGCTGGCCCGCTCCGACTTCACCATCCGGACCTCGATCCTGGAACGCTGGCTGATCGCCGGCGCCGAGGAATTGCTGATCGAACTCGGCCAGCGCTTCGAGGCCGAAATCGTCGAGGGGACCAGCGAGGAGTTCATCGCCGCCAAGCTCGGTGAGCGCTCCGTCCGTCACGCCAAGACCGGCAACACCCGCTATCTGGTCGAGCCGAACGTCAAGGAAGGCAAGGGCGGCCTGCGCGATCTCAACACTCTGTTCTGGATCGCCAAATATCACTACCGGGTGAACTCCACCGAAGCGCTCGTCGAGGCCGGGGTGTTCTCGCGGCGGGAGGGACGGCTGTTCCATAAGGCCGAGGATTTCCTCTGGGCGGTGCGCTGCCACATGCATTTCGTCGCCGGCAAGGCGGAAGAACGGCTCTCCTTCGACCTGCAGCCGGAGATTGCCGCGCGTCTCGGCTACAACTCCCATCCGGGGTTGAAGGATGTCGAGCGCTTCATGAAGCACTACTTCCTGATCGCCAAGGACGTCGGCGATCTGACGCGCATCTTCTGCGCGGCGCTGGAAGAGCAGCACGCCAAGACCGCCCCGGGCCTGCGAGGCTTCGTGCGCAGCTTGCGCAATAGGGCCAGGAAAATCCCCGGCACGCTCGCCTTTCATATCGACAACAACCGCATCAACGTCACCGGGCCGAACGTCTTCCGCGACGACCCGGTGAACCTGATCCGGATCTTCCGGCTCGCCGCGCTGCATGAGCTGGAGTATCATCCGGACGCGCTGAAGCTGATCCGCCGGTCGATCCGGCTCGTCAACGCCGATCTGAGGGAGGATCGGGATGCCAACAGCCTGTTCCTCGACGTTCTTACCGACCCGGTCGACCCGGAACTGCATCTGCGCCGGATGAACGAGGCCGGCGTGCTCGGACGATTCATTCCGGATTTTGGCAAGATCGTCGCGATGATGCAGTTCAATATGTACCACCACTACACGGTGGACGAACATCTGCTGCGCTCGATCGCCACACTGTCGCGGATGGAGCGCGGGGAGCTCGCCGACGAAGTGCCGATGTCCACGGGGTTCATGCGGACGCCGAAAGACCGCACCCCGCTCTACGTGGCATTGCTTCTCCATGATGTCGCCAAGGGACGGCCTGAAGATCACTCGGTCGCCGGCGCCAGGATCGCCCGCGAATTATGCCCGCGCCTCGGCCTCGACGAGCGCGAGACGGATCTCGTCGCCTGGCTGATCGAGGACCATTTGGTGATGTCGATGACGGCGCAGCAGCGCGATCTCAACGACCGCAAGACGATCCTCGACTTCGCCGAACGGGTGCGCACGCTCGACCGGTTGAAGCTGTTGACCGTGCTGACGGTCTGCGACATCCGCGCGGTCGGTCCCGGCGTCTGGAACGGCTGGAAGGGTCAGCTCTTGCGGACGCTCTACATGGAGACCGAACCGACGCTGACCGGCGGCTTCACCCAGTCGTCGCGGGGTGAGCGGATCGCTCTCGCGCGCGCGGTTTTGGCCGAGCGGCTGGCGGCCTGGCCCGCCCTCGAGCGACAGGTCTATCTCGATCTGCACTATCCCAATTATTTCCTCACCGCCCCGCTCGAGGATCAGGTCCGCCACGCCGAGTTCATTCGGACCGCCAGGGCCGACCAGCCGCTTGCCACCAGCGTGCGGACCGACAAGTTCCACGAGGTGACCGAGATCATGGTGCTCGCGCCGGATCATCCGCGGCTGTTGTCGCTGCTGGCGGGCGCCTGTGCCGGGGCCGGGGCCAACATCGCCGACGCGCAGATCTTCACCATGTCCGACGGTCGCGCGCTGGACGTCATGGTGCTCAACCGCGAATTTGTGTCCGACGATGACGAGATCCGCCGCGCCCAGCGAATCTGCGACAACATCGCCAAGCTGCTGCAGGGGAGCGAGATGCCGGCGAACCTCATCGCGCAGCGCAAGCCCTTGCGCAAGACGACGCTGTTTCCGGTCAAGCCGCGTGTGAGCGTCGACAACGATTTGTCCAACCAGTTCAGCGTCATCGAGGTCGAGGGGCTGGACCGCCCGGGCCTTCTGTCGGACGTCACCGGCGCGATTTCCGACCTCAATCTGGACATTCGCTCGGCCCATATCTCGACCTATGGCGAAAAGGTCGTCGACGTCTTCTACGTCACCGATCTGATCGGCACCAAGATCACCAGTGAGACGCGGATCGAGCGTATCGAGGCGCGCCTGACGCGCGTTCTGGAAAGCTCCGAGGGCGAAGTGTCCTCGTCCGTCGTCATGTCATCCCCTCGTGCTTTCGGCATACCCCATCGATGAGCCTGCTTTCCAAGTTTGCAACGGTCGGCGGCGCGACGCTCGTCTCCCGCATTTTCGGCTTTGGCCGCGAGATGATGATGGCCTCCGCCCTTGGCGTTGGTCCGGTGGCGGATGCGTTCAACCTCGCTTTCCGCTTTCCGAACCTGTTTCGCCGGCTGTTCGCCGAGGGCGCCTTCAACGCCGCCTTCATTCCGCTGTTCGCGCGGTCTTTGGAGGAGGAAGGCGAGGAGGGCGCCCGGGGCTTCGCCAACGAAGTGTTCTCGACGCTGTTCACGATCCTCGTGGCGGTGACCGTCCTGGCGATGATCTTTATGCCATTCCTGGTCAAGACGATCATCGCGCCGGGTCTCGCGGTCTGCATCGACGATCCGGCGGCCGGCGGTAACGCGATCTCCTGTGCCGCGCGCTACGACATCACCGTGACGTTCTCGCGCATCATGTTTCCCTATCTCGCCTGCATGTCGCTGATGGCCATGGTGTCGGGTATCCTCAACGCCTTCCGCCGCTTCTTTGCCGCGGCGGTGGCGCCGACGCTGTTGAACTTCATCCTGATCGGCGTCCTTGGCTGGGCGCTCTGGGACGGCGCCGACAAGGCGACGATCGGCTTTTTGATGAGCTGGGGGGTCCTGATCGCCGGATTCGCGCAGCTCGCCATGGTGGTCGTCGCCATGCGCATGGCCGGCTTCAGCGTCGCGCTGCGGTGGCCGCGCTGGACCAAGCGGCTGAAGCGGCTTCTGGTTCTGGCCGGTCCGGCCGCGCTGATCGGCGGCATCACCCAGATCAATCTGTTCGTCGGCCAAGCGATCGCCTCCTTCAAGCCAGGCGCTGTCTCAACCCTGCAATACGCCGACCGGCCCTATCAATTGCCGCTCGGCATGGTCGGTATCGCGATCGGCGTCGTGCTCCTGCCGGAGCTGGCGCGGGCGCTCAAGGCCGGCCGGCTGCGGGAAGCCCAGCATACCCAGAACCGCAGCCTGGAATTCGCGCTGTTCCTGACGCTGCCGGCTGCCGTCGCACTGTTCATCATCCCCGAGCCGATCATCCGCGTCCTCTACGAGCGCGGCGCCTTCGACGCGGCCGCGACCCCCGCCGTGGCGGCGGTGTTGGGCCTTTATGCCCTCGGCTTGCCGGCCTTCGTCATGGCGAAGGTATTCACGCCCGGCTATTTCGCCCGCGAGAACACGCGCACGCCGATGATCGCGACGCTGATCTCGGCCGGCGCCAACATCGTCCTGTCGCTCATCCTGTTCTGGCTGATCGCGGAACGCGGCATTGCTCTGGCCACCACCATCGCCGGCTGGCTGAATGCCGGTCTGCTTTTCGCCGGGCTGTATCGAAAGGGCCTATGGGAGATCGACCGCGAACTGGTGAAGCGCTCGGCTCTGGTGGTTCTGTCATCGCTGTTGATGGGCGCTGTCCTGGTCCTGGAGATGGTCGAACTCGGCGACTGGCTGCGGCCAGAATCGCCCGTCACCACGCAGGCCCTCGCGATTCTGATCCTTGTGTCCTCGGCCATGGCGATCTATTTCGCGCTGGCGTTGGCGACCGGCGCGGCGGATCGCAAGCTGTTTCTGGCTGTGCTGAAGCGAAAGAAGCCGCAAATCTGAGCGGCGCCGACGGCGTTGCCCGAACCGGCCCACGCTTGATCGCGGCCGATCTCTCCGCCATAACGCCCGCGATTTTCCACACCGCCGCGATCCTTTGGAGCCGCCGACCATGAGCGACATCACCCCACGCGTCTTCTCCGGCGTGCAGCCGACCGGCAATCTGCATCTCGGCAACTATCTCGGTGCGATCAAAAAGTTTGTCGCCCTGCAGGAGAGCCACGACTGCCTCTATTGCGTCGTCGACCTGCACGCGATCACCGCGCAGCTCGTCCAGGACGATTTACCGGGACAGATCCGTTCGATCACCGCGGCCTTCCTGGCGGCCGGCATCGACCCGAACAAGCACATCGTCTTCAACCAGAGCCGGGTCTCCGGCCACGCGGAGCTCGCCTGGATCTTCAACTGCGTCGCCCGCGTCGGCTGGATGAACCGGATGACCCAGTTCAAGGAAAAGGCCGGCAAGGACCGCGAGAACGCCTCGCTCGGCCTGCTGGCCTATCCCAGCCTGATGGCCGCCGACATCCTGCTGTACCGCGCGACCCATGTCCCGGTCGGCGACGACCAGAAGCAGCATCTGGAGCTCACCCGCGACATCGCCGCGAAGTTCAATTTCGACTTTGCTGAGCGCATCGAAGCGGCCGGGCTCGCTGTGCCGATTACCGTGGGCGATGAAAGCACCGCGGGTTATTTCCCGATCACCGAGCCGCTGATCGAAGGGCCGGCGACCCGGATCATGAGCCTCAAGGACGGGGCCAAGAAGATGTCGAAGTCGGACCCGTCGGATTTGTCGCGGATCAATCTGACCGACGATGCCGACGCCATCGCCAAGAAGATCCGCAAGGCCAAGACCGATCCCGACGCGCTGCCTTCCGAGGTGGACGGCCTGAAGGAGCGGCCCGAGGCCGACAATCTGGTCGGCATCTTCGCCGCGCTCGCCGAGCGGTCGAAGGGCGATGTGCTGGCCGAATATGGCGGCCGGCAGTTTTCCGAGTTCAAGCCGGCCCTGGCGGAGTTGGCCGTCGACATCCTCGCGCCGATCAGCGGTGAAATGCGCCGCTATCTCGCCGATCCGTCGCATATCGACGCGGTCTTGAAGGATGGCGGCGAGCGCGCCGGCGCCATCGCGGACGCGACGATGAAGGACGTCAAGGACATCGTCGGCTTTCTGCGCGATTGATCCGCTAGTTCGTCGGCGCAGGCCGGTTGTCATTTTCCGTTCGTCGGGAGTGAACGCGCCGGCCACCACCACCATCTTGCCGTGCGGCCCCGGCGCTGCCATCTTGCCGCCATGGTATCAAGACGCATCGGTCGGGACGCCGGCGGCAAACGCAAGTTCCTCGCCATCATCGACGAAACCCCCGAATGCGGGCGCGCGGCGGCGTATGCCGCGTATCGCGCCAAGGCGAGCGGCGGCGGCGCGGTGCTGCTCTACGTGATCGAGCCGGGAGACTTCCAGCATTGGCTCGGCGTCGAGAAGATCATGCGTGCCGAGGCGATCGAGGAGGCCGAGACGCGGCTTGCCAAGGTCGCCGACGAACTGCGCGAAAAGGTCGGGATCGAGCCTGAGGCCGTGGTGCGGGAAGGCACGATGATCGACGAGATCCACGCGTTGATCGAGGCCGATCGCGAGATCGCGATTCTCGTCCTGGCGGCCGGCGAGGCCTCCGAGGGGCCGGGGCCGCTGGTTTCTTCGGTGTCGGGCAAGGGCGCGGCGTTCCCGATCCCGGTGACGATCGTGCCGGCGACTTTGACCGATGAGGATATCGCCAGCCTCTGTTGAGGAGCGATTTGGCACCTTATCTTCAGTTTACGTCTTGTTGCAGCGAGCGCAGCGCTGCTGTAAGTTTAGAACAATTCCAAAGATTGCCGCGGCGTCGATGCCGCGAAAGGGGCGTGACATGTTCATCCAGACCGAAGTGACACCGAATCCCGCGACGCTGAAGTTCCTGCCGGGCCGCGTCGTCGTCGAGAACGGCACCATCGAATTCCGCTCGAACGAAGATGCCGAGCGTTCGCCGCTGGCGACGCGATTGATGCAGATCCCCGGTGTGACCAGCGTCTTCTTCGGCTATGACTTCGTCACCGTCACCAAGGACGGGCCGGACTGGCAGCACCTGAAGCCGGCGATTCTCGCCGGGCTGATGGAGCACTTCATGTCGAACGAGCCGGTCATGGCGGACATGGCCGCCGGCGAAGCGATGCCGGACGGGGAAGAGTTCTTCGAGGAAAGCGATTCGAGCACCGTCGCGACCATCAAGGAACTGTTGGAAACCCGCGTTCGCCCGGCGGTGGCCCAGGACGGCGGCGACATCACTTTCCGCGGCTATCGCGACGGCACGGTGTATCTCAACATGCGCGGCGCCTGCGCCGGTTGCCCGTCCTCGACGGCGACGCTGAAGCACGGTATCCAGAACCTGTTGCGTCATTTCGTGCCTGAGGTCGAAGCGGTGGAGGCGGTCGAGGCCGCCTGATGCCGCAAGATCGACAGTCGCGTCCGCTTCGCCGGCGCTTTTCCAGCGCCGAAAGCGCCCGCCCGCGCAGATGACCTCTCTGCTGTTGGCCATCGACACCGCGTTCGAGCGCTGTTCGGCGGGGCTCCTCGATCTTCGCTCCGGCGCAATCGTCGGGTGTGCCGAACCGGAGATCGGCAAGGGACACGCGGAACGACTGATGGGGGTCGTCGACGCGGTTCTGGAAAGCGCCTCGGCTAGCTATGCGGACATTGCCAGGATCGCGGTCACGGTCGGACCCGGCTCGTTCACCGGGCTGAGGGTCGGCGTGTCGGCGGTGCGTGGTCTCGCGCTGGCGCTCGGCGTTCCAGCTATCGGCGTGACGACACTGGAAGCGCTTGCGGCGCCCCATGTTGGTGGCGGCAAGCCGATCCTGTGCGTCCTCGACGCCAAGCGCGGCGAGGTTTATGCGGCGCTCTTTAGCGCCGACGGGATGCAGATCGAAGCTCCGCGGGCCTTGCCGCCGAAGGCGCTCCAGGCCTTCGTCGCCGGTCTTTCGCAAGACCAGACGATCGGACTTGTCGGAACCGGCGCGGCGATCGCCGCGCCGGTTCCCCAGCCGCGAGCCAACGTAGTCCTGACGGATGAGGCACGCGTCGATATCGCTGTGCTGGCACGGCTTGCGGCACAGCGGGAGGCAGGCGAGCCGCCGCGTCCGCTCTATCTGCGGGGCGCCGACGCCAAGCCCGCTTCCGCGACGGCGGGTGTCGCCTTTGGAAGCGAAAGCACTCCTCAACTCTTGCTGTGATACTCTGTGTCGAGTGAAGCTTGCGGATCGGTTGGTCTCATCCGGCCGATAGCGCCGCTGACACAGCGGAATGAGCGGGCAGAGAGGAAAACAGGCCGATGTACTGGTTTTTGCCCTGGACCTGGACGGTCTCGTTTCTGGACAGCTGGCTGAGCGGTCAGGAGATCGCCGCGGCGCCGCTGGAGGATTCCGATATCGACGCGGCGGCCGATCTCCACAGCGAAGCCTTCGATCATCCCTGGTCCGGCGATGAACTCGCCTCTCTCCTCAGCCAGAAGGGCGGTATCGGCATCGTCGCGCGACATGTCGGCCATCCGTCGGAGCAGCCGCTGGGCTTCGTGCTCGCCCGCAACATCGACGGTGAGGCGGAGATCCTGACGATCGCCGTCGCCAAGCGCGCGCGCAACCACGGCGTCGGCCGTCTCCTGATGGACCAGTTGCTACAGCAGCTTTATGCAGAGGGCGCGGCGTCGCTGTTCCTCGAGGTCGACGAGGAGAACGCTCCGGCATTGAAGCTCTACCGTCGGTTGCGCTTCCAGGAGGTTGGCCGCCGGCCGGCCTATTACCGCCAGCCGGACGGCCGCACGACCAGCGCGTTGATGCTCAAGCGGACACTGAGATAGCGACGGCGGCGCCATGGCGTACAGGATGATGACCGCGCCACCGGGCGGTAAGCGATGATCGGATGGCTGCGCGTCGGCTTCGTCGCCGCGACCCTCACCGCGCTCACCCTCGTGTTATGGCCGCTCCAGAGCCTGGCGATTGCGCGCGGCTGGGCCTTGGCACGTCGACTGCCCGTGATCTGGCACCGCATCGCCTGCACTGTCGCGGGCATCGAGGTCAAGATCGTCGGGCAGCCGAGCCAGACCCATCCCTTGCTTCTTGTCGCCAATCACCAGTCCTGGGCCGACATCATGGTGCTCGGCAAGATCACGCCGCTGTCGTTTATCGCCAAGGCCGAGGTTCGGGACTGGCCGGCCTTCGGCCTGCTCGCCCGGCTCCAGCGGACAATTTTCGTAGAGCGGGACGCGCGCCGGCGCACCGGGGTTCAGGCCGACGCCATCGCCGAGCGGTTGACGGCCGGCGATGTCATGGTCTTGTTCGCCGAGGGCACGACGTCGGACGGCAACGCGGTGCTGCCGTTCAAGACGGCGCTGTTCGGCGCCGCCCAGTCGGCACTTCGCTCCTACAAGGCCCATGCGGTCGCCGTGCAGCCGGTGGCAATCGCCTATACCCACGCCAATGGCGTGCCGCTCGGCCGCTATTTTCGGCCGTTGGCCGCCTGGCCGGGCGCCGTCGAACTGGGGCCGCATCTCCTGACCTTTCTCAAGGAGGGCGCGATCCGGGTCGAGGTCTCGTTCGGCACGCCGATCCCCTTCGGCGAATCGTCCGATCGCAAATTGGTGGCGCGCACGGCCGAGGCCAGCGTCCGAAACATGCTCGCTGCGAGCCTTCGCGGTCACAGAACGGAGGCAAAAGACCCCTCCGTGCTGCGCGAAAATGATCGGGCGCTTGCGCCGCGTCATGATGCTGTCGATATATGGGTCTAATTCATCCCTGTCGGCGCCAAGCTGGCAGGCTCGGTCCGACCAGAAGGGCGCATGACTGAAACGATCGAAGCACGCGAGCCGGCGACGGCCGGGGACAAGTCCCGCAAAGTCTTCATCAAGACCTATGGCTGTCAGATGAACGTCTACGACTCCCAGCGCATGGGCGACGCGCTGGCGAAGGACGGCTATCGGCAGACGGAGACGATGGAGGACGCCGATCTCGTACTCCTGAACACCTGCCACATCCGCGAAAAGGCGGCGGAGAAGATTTATTCCGAACTCGGTCGCATTCGTCTCTTGAAGGCGGACAAGGCTTTGCGGGGCGAGGAACTGCGCGTCGGCGTCACCGGCTGTGTGGCCCAGGCCGAGGGCCGCGAGATCATCGACCGGGCGCCGGTCGTCGACCTGGTCATCGGCCCGCAGACCTATCACCGTCTGCCCGAGGCGCTCGCCCGCGTGGCTAAGGGCGACAAGGTCGTGGACACCGATTACGCCGTCGAGGACAAATTCGCACATCTGCCGCGCGCCGAGGCGCCGCAAATCCGCGCCCGCGGGGTGACGGCCTTTTTGACCGTTCAGGAAGGCTGCGACAAGTTTTGCACCTTTTGCGTGGTGCCCTATACGCGCGGCGCCGAAGTCTCCCGCTCGTTCGGCCAGATCATGGACGAGGCGCGTCGGCTGGCCGATGCCGGCGTGCGCGAGGTGACGCTGCTCGGCCAGAACGTCAACGCCTGGTCCGGCGAGGACGCCGCCGGCCGGCCGATTGCTCTTGGCGGCCTGTTGCGCGCGCTCGCAGAGATTCCCGGGCTTGGTCGGCTTCGCTACACGACGTCGCATCCGCGCGACATGGACGACGATCTCATCGCCGCCCATCGCGATTTGCCGACGCTGATGCCCTATCTGCATTTGCCGGTTCAGTCCGGCTCGGACCGCATCCTGAAGGCGATGAATCGCCGCCATACTGCGGCGGACTACTTGGCGCTGCTCGATCGGATTCGTGCCGCCCGGCCGGACATCGCCCTGTCCGGCGACTTCATCGTCGGTTTTCCCGGCGAGAGCGACGCGGATTTCGAGGCGACGATCCGCCTTGTCGAAACTGTCGGCTACGCCTCGGCCTTCTCGTTCAAATATTCCCCGCGTCCCGGCACGCCCGGCGCCGACATGGACGACCACGTCGATGAGGCGGTGAAATCGGAGCGGCTGCAGCGGTTGCAGGCGCTGTTGCGCGAGCAGCAGATGGCCTTCGCCGAAAGCCTCGTCGGCCGCGACGTCGAGATCCTGCTCGAAAAGCCAGGCCGCTATGCTCATCAGCGGGTCGGACGCTCGCCCTTCCTGCAACCGGTGGTCGCCGCCGCCGATGTCGGCGAGATCGGCGATCTGGTAACGGTGCGCATTGCGGCGACGCTGCCGAATTCCCTGCTTGCCGAGGGCTCCGGGGCGGTTCGGGTCGGCGATGCGAGGAGGGTCGCGTGAGGGCCGAACGCGGAACCGCGCCCGCCTCCGGCGCATCGGATATGGCGCATATCGTGTTGACCTACGAGGACAACCGATTGGCAAGCTCGCTGTTCGGCCAGTTCGACGAGAATCTGGCCCTGATCGAGCAAAAGCTTGGCATCGACGCGCGGGCGCGCGGCAACAAGATTGAGATTCGGGGCGATCAGGTCGCCAGCGAGCAGGCCCGTCGCTCGCTCGATTATCTCTATGAGCGTCTTCAGGGCGGCCACGAGATCGGCAAGAACGACGTCGAGGGCGCGGTTCGCATGGCGATCGCCCAGGACGACCAGCTCTATTTGCCGACGCTCGAGAAAAAGGGGCGCATGTCGCTCGCGCAGATTTCGACGCGCCGCCGCACGATCCACGCCAGGACGCCGACCCAGGATGCCTATATGCGGGCTCTGGAGCGGTCGGAGCTCGTGTTTGGGGTGGGGCCGGCCGGCACCGGCAAGACCTATCTCGCGGTCGCTCATGCGGCGATGTTGCTGGAGCGTGGCCAGGTCGAGCGGATCATCCTGTCGCGGCCGGCCGTCGAGGCCGGTGAGCGGCTCGGCTTCCTGCCGGGCGACATGAAGGAGAAGGTCGATCCGTATCTGCGCCCGCTTTACGATGCGCTTTACGACATGATTCCGGCCGAAAAGGTGGAACGCGCTCTGGCGGCGGGCGCGATCGAGATCGCCCCGCTCGCCTTCATGCGCGGCCGCACGCTGTCCCATGCCGCGGTGATTCTCGACGAGGCGCAGAACACCACCACGATGCAGATGAAGATGTTCCTGACTCGTCTGGGCGAGAATGCCCGCATGGTGGTGACGGGCGACCCCTCCCAGGTGGATTTGCCGCCTGGCCAGAAATCCGGCCTGATCGAGGCGCTCCGCATTCTGGAAAAGGTGCCGAGCGCGGTCACGGTTCGCTTTGAAGCGAAGGACGTGGTGCGCCATCCGCTGGTTCAGGCAATTGTCGAGGCTTACGAGGAGGATGCGGTGCGCCATCGTGCGTCGGCTAGCCCGCTGGACAGATAGTGCGATCGGGAAAATCAGGATACGTTCCGTATGAAGGGCTGACGGTCGCCCTTTCGATCGAGGCGACGGAGTGGGAAGCGGCGGGGCTCGGCGATGTCTCGGCGATGGCGCATGGCGTTTTCGCCGCGACGGCCGGGCGGATTGGCCTGCCGGAGGATCTGCAAAGCGAGATCGCCGTGACGCTCGCCGACGACGAGACCGTGCGCGCCGCCAATGCCGAATGGCGCGGCAAGGATCGCCCGACCAACATCCTGTCGTTTCCGATGGCCAATCTTGCGCCCGGCGATCGTCCGGGGCCGCTGTGCGGCGATCTTCTGCTGGCCTTTCAGACCGTGCAGCGGGAGGCCCACGCCGAAGGCAAGCGCCTCGCCGACCATGTCCGCCACCTTCTGGTGCATGGCTTTCTGCATCTCATGGGCTTCGATCACATCGACGAAGCGGAGGCCGAGGCCATGGAGACGCTGGAGATCGCGATCCTCGCCGACCTCGGCATTGCGGACCCCTATCGCGAATGCCTCGAAAATCCCCCAAAGCCGGTTATGATGGCCGACTGAACGATGAGTGAGACGATGAACATTCAGACGCACGCGACGGGTCCGAACGACCACGACGCGGTAGACGCCGCCGAGGATGGCGGCGAGCGAGGCGCTGGCGACGACCGAAGTCGGCGCGGCGGAAAACCCAGAAAAGAGCGGGGATTTATCGGCGGTCTTGTCCACCGGCTGCGACCGCGCATGCCCAATCTGATGCGCGAGGATCTGACCCAGGCGCTGCTCGAGCCGGGGCACGGCGAAGGGGCCTTCTCCCCCGAAGAACGCGCCATGCTGAACAACATTCTGCGGTTGCGGGAGGTCCGGGTCGAAGACGTCATGGTTCCGCGAGCCGACATCCAGGCGGTCGAGATCACGACCACGCTCGGCGAATTGATGAAGCAGTTCGAGGCGAGCGGCCACTCGCGCATGCCGGTCTATGGCGAGAGCCTCGACGATCCGCGCGGGATGATCCACATCCGCGATGTCGTCGGCCACATCACGCGGGTTGCCCGTCCTGCCAAATCCAACGGCGGCGATAGCCAGCCGGCCAAGAAACCCCGGTCGGGGCTCGATCTTCGGCAGATCAACCTGGCCCGGCGCGTCGCCGATCTCGGCATCATCCGCACGGTGCTGTTCGTTCCGCCCTCCATGCTCGCCTCGGACCTGATGGCGCGGATGCAGGCGATGCGCACGCAGATGGCGCTGGTCATCGACGAATATGGCGGCACCGACGGGCTGGTCTCGCTGGAGGACATCATCGAGATGGTCGTCGGCAATATCGAGGACGAGCATGACGACGAACCCGCGATGATCACCGAGAGCGGCGACGGCATCTATTATGCCGACGCCAAGGCCGATCTCGACGAGGTCAAGAAGCTGGTCGGCGAGGATTTCGACATCAGCGAATACGAGGACGAAGCCGACACGATCGGCGGTCTGCTGTTCTCCGAACTCGGGCGAATTCCGGCCAGGGGCGAAGTCGTCCAGGCGGTCCCGGGCTTTGAATTCCAGGTCCTCGACGCCGACCCGCGGCGCGTGCGTCGGGTGCGGATCGTCCGCTTCCAGCAGGGGGAAAAGCGCCGTCGCATCGTCGAAGGGCTGGCTGATGCGCCTTGAGGAGGACATGGTTTCGTCGTCTGCCGGACGGAAATCGGCGCGACGGTGACGTTTCGCTAGCGGTCCATTCGGGGCGGGAACGATCAGGATTCGTCGACAGCATTTGGGGGACAATGTGAGCGTCATCTCTCGACGTGACGGACGCCAGCGCGAGGGGGGCCTCCTGGATCGGCTGGCCGGTTGGGTCTTGCTGCTGGAGGGCTGGCGCCGCGTCGTCCTGACCATCGCCGCCGGTGCCCTGTGTACATTCGCGCTGCCGCCGTACAATTTTCCTGCGGTCGGCTTTGTCGGCTTTCCATTGCTCGTCTGGCTGCTCGACGGTGTCGTCGTCGATCCTGGCCGCTCGCTGATCCGCCGCATGGCGCCAGCCTTTGTTACCGGTTGGCTGTTCGGCTTCGGATACTTCGTCGCCGGCTTGTGGTGGCTGGGGGCGGCCATGCTGGTCGATGCGGCGGCCTTCGCCGCTTTCATCCCGCTCGCGGTTCTGGGGCTGCCCGCCATCCTGGCGATCTATTATGGTCTGGCGGCCGTGCTCGCCCGGCTTGTCTGGGGCGACAGCGCCCTGCGCATTTTCGCGTTGGCGGGCGCTTTCGCGCTGTTTGAGTACCTGCGCGCCATTCTCTTCACCGGCTTTCCCTGGAACGAGATCGGCGTGATGGCCGCACCGGTGCCGCTGCTGATGCAGACGTCGAGCCTGGTCGGGGTCCACGGCCTGACGCTGCTTGCCGTCATCGTGTTTTCCAGCCCAGCCGTTCTCATCGACCGCCGCGGGCGCGGTCCCGTGCTGGTGGTCGCCTCCGCGCTCCTTATCTTCCACCTGGGGTTCGGCTTCTGGCGAATGCAGGTGAATCCGACCGAATTCGTCGAGAACGTGCGGCTGCGGGTGGTTCAGCCGAACATCGAACAATCGCTGAAATGGGAAGCGACCCAGGCCGAGTCGATCTTCGATCGGCATATCCGCTTGACCGAGGCGCGGGCGGAGCCCTCCACGGTCCCCGGCGCGACCATCGCGCTATCGTCCGATACCAAGGCGCCCGCGATCGGCGCGGCACTGCCGCCGCCGAAGACCCTCGTCATCTGGCCGGAATCCTCGTTTCCCTTTCTCTTGACCGAGCGGCCCGATGCGATCGCCCGCATCGCCGACACGCTGCAACCGAACGAAACGCTGATTGCCGGCGCGGCCCGCATCGAAGGCCCGGACATTGCGACCTCGCGGGTCTACAATTCGGTCTATGTCATCGACGACGAGGGCGAGATCGTCGCGGCACGCGACAAGACCCATCTCGTCCCCTTCGGAGAATATCTCCCGTTCCAGGAATTTCTGGAAGGCTTCGGCCTGTCGCAGCTGGCCGAGATGCCGGGGGGGTTCTCCGCCGGAGCCGCGCGCGCCAAGGTGGCGCTCGATGGCGCTCCTTCGTTCCTGCCGCTGATTTGCTACGAGATCATCTTTCCAGGCGAGATCGACGTGGGAACGGCCGAAACGCGGCCCGGCTTCCTCGTCAATGATACCAACGATGCCTGGTACGGAGCGACGCCGGGTCCCTACCAGCACCTGCGTCTCGCAGAACTCACCTCGGTCGCGGTCGGCCTACCGCTCGTGCGCAGCGCGAACACCGGGATCTCCGTCGTCAACGACTCCTACGGCCGGCAGATCGGCGGTCTGGGGCTTGGATCGACCGGCACGATCGAGGTCGGATTGCCGCGCGCGGGTGCCCCCACGCTTTTCGCGCGCTTCGCAAGCCTGCCGTTTTGGCTTGCATTCGCAATAACATGGGTTGTCGCAGTGGTATCCCGGTTAAGGATGCGCGCGAGGATTGATTGACTCCGCCGCCATGCACCGCCTACGCCCTGCGCACGATGTGAATTGTGACAAATGCCTAGTCAACCAAACGATCAATTTCTGGAATGACTGGGAGGGGGTTCAGGCCACACGGATGATGGCCTGGAGATGCGCAGAGACGAAAAGGCCGATCCGATGATCGAGAACAAGAAGAAGCCGAATCCGGTCGATACGCATGTCGGCTCGCGCGTACGCTTGCGTCGCACCATGCTCGGGATGAGCCAGGAGAAATTGGGCGAGAGCCTCGGCATTACCTTCCAGCAGATCCAGAAATACGAGAAGGGCTCCAATCGTATCGGGGCGAGCCGGCTGCAACGCATATCCGAGGTCCTGAACGTCCCGGTCGCGTTCTTCTTCGAGGATGTTCCAGGCAGTTCGCCCGGTAAGAATGGGCTGCATGAACCGTCCGGGCCGGACTACGTGGTCGACTTTCTCTCCTCCTCCGAAGGACTCCAGTTGAACCGCGCCTTCGTCAAGATCGGGGACCCCAAGGTCCGGCGCCGCATCATCGAACTCGTGCGGACCCTGGCCGACACCTCCGAGCCGGACGACAAGCCCCGCAGCGAGTAAATCGCGCCGGCGGGACACGCCGCACTTGACCTTCCACCCTCGTTGCCCCACACCGCACCGCGCAATATATGTGTCGGGAACCCAATCTCCCGCCACGCAGCTTTTCGTCCCGTCGAACCATCGCGCTGTTGAACGGCTGCGGAGTTGAGACGGGCGATTCCCGGAATCGAAGAGGGGTAAAGATGGCGCGTTCGGAATTTGTCTTCACCAGCGAAAGCGTCTCGGAAGGCCATCCAGACAAGGTTTGCGATCGGATTTCCGACGAGATCGTCGATCTCGTCTATCGCGAAGCCAAGAAGACCGGGCTCGATCCCTGGTCGGTCCGCATCGCCTGTGAGACGCTCGCCACGACCAATCGCGTCGTGATCGCCGGTGAAGTCCGGCTGCCGCCAAGTCTGATGAAGACCGACAAGCACGGCAATGAGGTCATCAATCCGTCCCGCTTCAAGTCCGCCGCTCGCCGGGCCATCCGCGACATCGGCTATGCCCAGAACGGCTTTCACTGGAAGACCGCGAAGATCGACGTCCTGCTGCATTCGCAGTCGGCCGACATCGCCCAGGGCGTCGACAAGGCCTCGGACGTAAAGCACATCGATGGGGCGAACGCCCAGAACGAGGGTGCCGGCGATCAGGGCATCATGTTCGGCTATGCCTGCCGCGAAACGTCCGAGCTGATGCCGGCGCCAATCTACTATGCGCACAAGATTCTCGAGCTTCTGGCGGCCGCGCGCAAAAAGGGCGAGGGCGACGCCGGGCTGCTGGGGCCCGACGCCAAGAGCCAGGTCACCGTCCGCTATGTCGACGGCGATCCGACCGAGGTCACCTCGATCGTCCTGTCGACGCAGCATGTCGAGGAAAGCTGGGACTCGGCCAAGGTCCGCGCCGTCGTGGAACCCTATATCCGCGAGGCTCTCGGCGATTTTCCGATCGCCGATGACTGCGTTTGGTACATCAATCCGACGGGGAAGTTCGTCATCGGCGGCCCCGACGGCGACGCCGGCCTCACCGGCCGCAAGATCATCGTCGATACCTATGGTGGCGCGGCGCCGCACGGCGGCGGTGCCTTCTCCGGCAAGGACACCACCAAGGTGGATCGGTCCGCCGCCTATGCGGCGCGCTATCTCGCCAAGAACGTGGTCGCCGCCAAGCTCGCCGATCGCTGCACGATTCAGATCGCCTATGCGATCGGCATCGCCCAGCCGCTGTCGATCTATGTCGATCTGCACGGCACCGGCAAGAAGGTGACCGAGGAACAGATCGAGGCGGCGATTCGGGAGGTCATGGACCTGTCTCCGACCGGTATTCGCCGTCATCTCGACCTCAACAAGCCGATCTACGCCAAGACCTCGGCCTATGGCCATTTCGGCCGCAAACCCGGGCGCGATGGCTCGTTTTCCTGGGAGAAGACCGACCTGGTGCCGAAGCTGAAGGCGGCACTCGCCAGCTAAGAGACGATGTCGGCGCGGGACCATCCACAGCGATCACGCGAAGCGTTTTTCGGCCGCCTGAAGGGGCCGAGACTCCGGCCGCGACAAGCCGAACTCGTCGAGAGCTTCCTGCCGCGCCTGCGGCTGGACCTCGCCGAGCCGGCGCCGACCAATCTTCGCGAGCTGTTCACCGAGCCCGTCGAGGCAATCCGCCTCGAGATCGGCTTCGGTGGCGGCGAGCATCTCCATCAGGAAAGCGGTCGCTTCCCTCACGCGGGCTTCATCGGCGTCGAGCCTTTCGTCAACGGCATGGCCAAGCTGCTCGGCCGGCTGCCGGAATCGCCCCGCCCGAATCTGCGGCTTTACGACGACGACGCGACGCGGCTACTCGACTGGCTGCCTGAGGCGAGTCTTGCAGGGATCGACCTTTTCTATCCGGACCCCTGGCCGAAGAAGAAGCATTTCAAGCGCCGCTTCGTCAGTGCCCGCAACCTTGATCGCATGGCCCGCGTCCTCAAGCCGGGAGCGTTGTTCCGTTTCGCCTCCGACATCGAAACCTATGTCGACTGGACGCTCCATCACTGCGGCGACCATCCCGATTTCGCCTGGACGGCTCGCCGCGCCGCCGACTGGCATACCCCCTTCGAAGCCTGGCCGGGAACACGTTACGAGGCCAAGGCGATCCGGGAAGGCCGCCGCCCCGCCTACCTGACCTTCCGGCGGCGATGACGCGACGCGGTCGCGCTACCGACTTTCCCATCTTCGCCACGAGAAACGCTTGATGCGTAAGTCCGAAGAGCGTATAGAGCGGACAAATTCTCTGCGATGCGATCGTGAGAGTGGGTCCTGCCGGTCCCGCTCTTTTTTGTTACCGGGGGTCCGGTTTCATGATCGGGCGGGCTTCGGAAACGTTGCGCGGATCGGCGGAGACACATGCAACTGGGCATGATCCGGCAGGATCGAACCGCCCCGCAGCCTTACCGGAGCACCGTGACGACCGCAGCTGATCGCCTCGTGAAAGAGCAAGGACTGGAAGCCCGCATCGCCGCGATTATCGAGCCGGCGATCGAGCAGATCGGATATCGTCTGGTCCGTGTCCGGATCTCCGGCCTGAACGGGATGACCGTCCAGATCATGGCGGAGCGCCCCGACGGCACGATGACCGTCGAGGGCTGCGAGGCTGTTTCGCGAGCGATCTCGCCGGTGCTCGACGTCGACGATCCGGTCGACAAGGCCTATCATCTGGAAGTGTCCTCGCCGGGCATCGATCGACCGCTCGTGCGCAAGAGCGATTTCGAGACCTGGGCCGGTTTTCTCATGAAGCTCGAGACGAGCCGGCTGATCAACGAGCGCAAGCGCTACCGCGGTCTGATCGTCAAAGTGAGCGACGAGGCGATCACCATCGAGCGCGACAAGCCGGCCGAGGGCGAGGAGAGCGCGGTGGAAATCCCCTTCGATGCCATCGGCGAGGCTCGGCTGATCTTGACCGACGATTTGGTCGAAGCGTCGCTGAAGGCCGACAAGGCCGCGCGCAAGGCGGGCGGGGATAAGGCGGACGACGACGAGGCTGACGCGGCCGACAGCGGCCACTGAGGTTTCGACGCCCGGCGGGGTCACTCCGCCGAGGCGAAGGATTGGACGGCGGCGGCGATCCGCCAGGAATTTGATGAGGTCGGGCGCGGTGGATGCGGCGAGCGACCGAAGGTCAGGAGAAAGAGTATGGCAGTCAGTGCGAACAGGCTGGAGCTTCTGCAGATCGCGGATGCCGTCGCGCGCGAAAAGTCGATCGACCGCGAAATCGTCATCGGGGCGATGGCCGACGCCATTCAGAAGGCGGCGCGCAGCCGCTACGGCCAGGAAACCAACATCCGCGTCGACATCAACACCAAGACCGGTGAGATGAAGCTGCAGCGGCTCCTGGAAGTGGTCGACGAGGTCGAGGATCCGAATACGCAGATCTATCTCGATCTGGCCCGCGACAAGAATCCCGACGCCGAACCGGGCGATTTCATCGCCGAGCAGCTTCCGCCGATGGATTTCGGCCGCATCGCGGCCCAGTCGGCCAAGCAGGTGATCGTGCAGAAAGTGCGCGATGCCGAGCGCGATCGTCAGTTCGAGGAATACAAGGACCGCGTCGGCGACATCGTCAACGGCACCGTCAAGCGCGTCGAATACGGCAATGTGATCGTTGATCTCGGCCGCGGCGAGGGCATTATCCGCCGCGACGAGCAGATCCCGCGCGAGCTGTTCCGCTATGGTGACCGGGTACGCGCCTTCGTCTACGACGTCCGCCGCGAGCAGCGGGGTCCGCAGATTTTTCTCTCGCGCACCCATCCGCAGTTCATGGCCAAGCTCTTCACCATGGAAGTGCCGGAGATCTACGACGGCATCATCACCATCAAGGCGGTGGCGCGTGATCCGGGCTCGCGGGCGAAGATAGCGGTGATATCGAGCGACTCCTCGGTCGATCCGGTCGGCGCCTGCGTTGGCATGCGCGGCAGCCGCGTCCAGGCGGTGGTCGGCGAATTGCAGGGCGAAAAGATCGACATCATCCCCTGGTCCCCGGACGCGGCCTCGTTCCTGGTCAATGCGCTGCAGCCGGCGGAAGTCGCCAAGGTGGTGCTGGACGAGGACGCCGAGCGCATTGAAGTCGTCGTCCCCGATGACCAGTTGTCACTGGCAATCGGACGGCGCGGACAGAACGTGCGCCTCGCGTCGCAATTGACCGGCTGGGATATCGACATCCTGACCGAGCAGGAGGAATCGGAGCGCCGTCAGAAGGAATTCGTCGAACGCTCCGAGACCTTCATGAACGCGCTCAACGTCGACGAGATGGTCGGCCAGGTTCTCGCTTCGGAAGGCTTTGCGACCGTCGAGGAGGTCGCCTATGTCGACGAGGATGAAGTGGCCGCGATCGAGGGCTTCGATCAGGAGACGGCTTCCGAAATCCAGGCGCGGGCCCGCGAATATCTGGAGCGCCGCGAGGCCGAATTCGATTCCAAGCGGACCGAATTGGGCGTCTCCGACGAGCTGAAGGAGATCGACGGCCTGACGACGCCGATGCTGGTCGCCCTCGGCGAGGAGAGTATCAAGTCGATGGAGGACTTCGCGGGCTGCGCGGCCGACGACCTGATTGGTTGGACGGAACGCAAGGACGGCGAGACCACGAAGTATCCGGGAGCCTTGGCGGCCTTCGATATTTCGCGCGTCGATGCCGACCGGATGGTCATCCAGGCCCGGCTGAAGGCTGGCTGGATCACCGAGGCGGATCTGGCGGTGCCGGAGACGGAGGCCGAGGAGGGTGCCGAAGCCGAGACGGCTGACGAGGGCGCCGCCGCCTGAATCGTCGAAGGCAGGTTGCCATGGCCCTCGATTCGGACGAAGAGGACAAGGACGAGCCGGAGGTCGGGGTGAACGAGCGCATGTGCATCGTTTCGCGCAAGGCGATGGCGCCGGAAGACGTCATCCGCTTTGTTCGCGGGCCGGACGGGGCGGTGGTTCCGGATCTGCGCAGGCGGCTTCCGGGCCGCGGCGCCCATGTCGCGCTCAGCCGCGCGGCGGTCGACCAGGCGATGCGCCGTAAACTGTTCGCCCGGGCGCTTCGGGCCGAGGTGACGGGACCCGCCGATCTTGGCGCCGTCGTCGATCAGCTTCTGGCGAAGTCGGCATTGGGCGCGCTCGGCATGGCGAAAAAGGCCGGTCAACTGGTGACCGGGGCGGCGAAGGTCGATGCGGCGATCCGCTCGGGCCAGGCGCTGCTGCTGGTTCAGGCGCGCGAGGCGGCGCCGGACGGAATTCGTAAGATGGATGCCGCGCGTCATGTCGCAGCGGCATCCGGCCACGCAACGGTGATACCCGCTTTGCGCCTGCTGGGTGCGGACGAATTGGGTTTGGCGTTGGGTGGGGGGAATGTGATACATGCAGCCATCCTTGCCGGTGACGCGGGCTCGGCTGCGGCGAAGCGTATGCAAGCGCTGGCCAATTATCGGGGCGAAGGCCCTGGTTCGGATCCTGGCGACGCCCGAAATGGGCGTGAGGGAACCGCGACTGAGACTGGGAACGAGATCGGAGCGCCTACAGAGCGACGCTCCAGGCAAGATGAAGGGCGCGGGATCGATCCGGCGCAGGAAGCGGAAGCGTAAATGAGCGATACCAAGTCCGGCGACGATAAGACGCTGAGCGTGAGCACGAAGAAGACCCTGACCTTGAAGCGCGGCGTCGAGCAGTCGACGGTTCGGCAGAGCTTCTCGCATGGGCGCACGAACCAGGTCGTTGTCGAGACCAAGAAGCGACGCATTACCAAGCCGGACGAGCGCGAAGCCGCGCCGACACCGGCAGTGGCAGCAAAGCCGAGCCCGGCCAAGCCGGCCGCGCCTGCGAGTCCCGCAAGCGAAGCTCCGGCTCCGACACCCAAGAGCGCCGCTCCGCTGCCGCCACAGACAGGCGGTAAGCCACCCCAGATTCAGCTTGGACCGAAGCCTGGCGAGGCGCCTGTGGCAACGGCCCAGGAAGTGTCCGAGCCGGCCGCCCCCGAGGCGACCGCGCCGGTGGAAGCCAAGGCCGAAGCTCCGGTCGCTGTGCCAGAGGCCGAGGCGCCGGTGGCTGCGGCGGCTGTGGAAGCGACGCCGACCGCCACGCCATCCGCGCCTGCCGCATCCGCATCGAAGCCGGCTTCGACCGCGCCGCGTGCCGCCACCTCCGCCGGCGCTGCGCGCCCCTCAGGGCAAGCCGCGCCCACGCGTCAAGGTGCCGGCCGTCCGGCTGGCCGCGACGAGCGTCGCGATGGCCGCCAGCAGCCGGCTCCGGGAGCCCGTCAGCCCCGCGGCGCTGTGCTCAGCGATCTGTCGTCGCGTGAAATGGATGCCCGCCGTCGGGCGCTCGAACTCGCCAAGCAACGCGAGGCCGAGGATCGGCGCGTGTTCCAGGAAGAGGAAGCGCGGCGGATCGCCGACGACGATCGGCGTCAGCGCGAGCGTGACGAATCCGAGCGCCGTCAGGCCGAGGAGACGGCTCGCCTTGAAGCCGAGGCCGAAGCCCGCCGCAAGGCGGAAGCCAGCGCCGAGCGCAGGGGCGGCGGTCAGCCGAACCAGCCCGCGGGTCCGGCCCCGACACCTGCCGACGCGGAGGCCGCCGAAGCTGCGGCTGCCCGCAGCGGACGGGCCGAACTCCGCCGCCGTCCGGGCGGCGACGACGACGCCAAGGGTGCCCGGCCGGGCGCGCGTCGCTCGGTCAAGGGTGCGGTGGGCGCCGAAGCGCCGAAGCCGGCGCGTCCCGAACGCGATGCCGGTCGCCGTCGCGGCAAGCTGACCCTCGACAAGGCATTGACGTCGGAAGATGGCGCGCGTGGCCGCTCGCTGTCCTCCATCCGTCGGCGGCAGGAAAAGTTCAAACGCTCGCAGCAGAGCCAGCCCCGAGAGAAGATCGCCCGCGAAGTGATTATTCCCGAGACCATCAGTATCCAGGAACTCGCTAACCGCATGTCGGAGCGTTCCGTCGACGTCATCAAGTTCCTCATGCAGCAGGGACAGATGATGAAGCCGGGCGACATCATCGAGCCGGATGTGGCCGAGCTGATCGCGTCCGAATTCGGACACACGGTCCGCCGCGTCGCCGAATCCGACGTTGAAGAAGGTATCTTCGGGGTTGACGACGATCCGGAGAAGATGGTGCAGCGGCCGCCGGTCGTCACCATCATGGGCCACGTCGATCACGGCAAGACCTCGCTGCTCGACGCCATCCGCAAGACCAGCGTCGTCTCGGGCGAAGCGGGCGGCATCACCCAGCATATCGGCGCCTACCAGGTCGAGCAGAACGGCCACAAGATCTCGTTCATCGACACGCCCGGCCACGCCGCCTTTACGGCGATGCGGGCCCGCGGCGCTGCCGCGACCGACATCGCCATCCTCGTCGTGGCGGCGGACGACAGCGTGATGCCGCAGACGATCGAATCGATCAATCACGCCAAGGCGGCGAACGTGCCGATCATCGTGGCGATCAACAAGATCGACAAGCCGGGCGCCGATGCCAGCAAGGTGCGCAGCGCGCTTCTCCAGCATGACGTGTTCGTCGAATCCATGGGCGGCGAGGTGCTCGACGTCGAGGTCTCGGCGCTGAAAGGCACCAATCTCGACAAGCTGCTCGACGCGATCCTGCTGCAGGCCGAAATTCTCGAACTGAAGGCCGATCCGACCCGTACCGCGGAGGGAACGGTCATCGAGGCGCAGCTCGACAAGGGCCGTGGTCCGGTGGCGACGGTTCTCGTCGAAACCGGCACGTTGAAAATCGGCGACATCGTCGTTGCCGGCGACGAATGGGGCCGGGTGCGTGCGATCATCAACGACAAGGGCGAGCAGCTGAAAGAAGCACCGCCCTCGATGCCCGTCGAAGTGCTCGGCATGCAGGGAACGCCCCTGGCCGGCGAGCGTTTCGCGGCCGTCGAGAGCGAGAGCAAGGCGCGCGAGATCGCCGAATATCGTCAGCGCGTCTCGCGTGAGAAGCAGGTGGCCAAGAACGCCGGCCAGCGCGGCTCGCTCGAGCAGATGATGTCGCAGCTGCAGGATACCGGCCTCAAGGAGTTCCCGCTGCTCATCAAGGGCGACGTCCAGGGCTCGGTCGAGGCGATCATCGGCGCCCTCGACAAGCTGGGAACCGAGGAAGTGCAGGCGCGGATCATCCATTCCGGCGCCGGCGCGATCACCGAGTCTGACGTGTCGCTGGCGACCGCCTCGAACGCGGCGATCATCGGCTTCAACGTCCGCGCCAACAAGCAGGCGCGCGAAGCGTCCGAGCGCGACGGCACCGAGATCCGCTACTACAACATCATCTACGATCTCGTGGATGACGTGAAACAGGCGATGTCGGGCCTGCTCTCTCCCGAGCGGCGCGAGACCTTCCTCGGCAATGCCGAGATCCTGGAGGTGTTCAACATCACCAAGGTCGGCAAGGTCGCGGGTTGTCGCGTCACCGAGGGCAAGGTCGAGCGCGGCGCCGGCGTCCGGCTCATCCGCGACGACGTCGTCATTCACGAGGGCACCCTCAAGACGCTCAAGCGCTTCAAGGACGAAGTTGCGGACGTCGCGGGCGGCCAGGAGTGCGGCATGGCCTTCCAGAACTACGAGGACATCCGCCAGGGCGACGTCATCGAGTGTTTCCGCGTCGAGCACGTCGCGCGTTCGCTCTAGATCACGATGACATCGGATCGCTTCGGTCCGATGTCAGTCAGTTGACGCGAAAAGCGAGCGGGAAACCGATTCCCGCTTTCGCTCGTTTCGCGTCAACGTCGCGCCGAGTGGCCAAGGCTGCTCCGACAGACCTTCCTTGCAATGACGAAAGGCCCGGCGGCGACGCCGGGCTTTCATTGAACGTGAGCGTTATTCATGGCCAGATCATCCAAATCCGGACCCTCCCTGCGCTCGCTGTCGGTCGGCGAGAAGGTTCGGCACGCCCTGACCGAGGTATTGCAGCGCGGCGAAATCCGCGATCCGCTCCTCGAAAATGCCGTCATATCCGTCTCCGAAGTCCGCATGGCGTCGGACCTCAAGCTAGCGACGGCCTATGTCACCGTGCTCGGCCAGACCGACACGGAACCCTATGTCGCGGCGCTCAATCAGCATGTCCGATTTATTCGCGGCCGCCTGACGCCGGCGCTCAAGCAGATGAAATACATGCCGGAGGTGCGGTTTCGCGCCGACACCTCCTTCGACAATTTCGCGCGCATCGACGCGCTGCTGAAATCGCCCGAGGTCGTCCGCGATCTCGACGGTGACGACGACGAGGATCTTGGCTGATGGTGCGCCGGGGCAAGAAGCCGAAGGGCCGGCCGATCAATGGCTGGATCATTCTGGACAAGCCGAAGGGCATGGGCTCGACCGAAGCGGTGTCGAAGTTGAAATGGCTGTATTTCGCGCAGAAGGCGGGCCATGCCGGCACGCTCGATCCGCTGGCTTCGGGCATGTTGCCGATCGCGTTCGGCGACGCGACCAAGACCGTTCCCTTCGTCATGGAAGGGCGCAAGGTCTATCGCTTCACCGTGCGCTGGGGCGCCGAGACCACGACCGACGACACGGAGGGGCCGGTGGTCCACTCCTCCGAGACGCGTCCGTCCGAGGCCGAGATCGAGGCGCGTCTGGCCGACTATACCGGCGAAATCGAGCAGGTGCCGCCGAGCTTCTCGGCCATCAAGATCGCCGGCGAGCGGGCCTATGACCTGGCGCGTGAGGGTGAGACGGTAGAGATCGCGGCGCGGACCGTCTCGGTGCATCGGCTGGACATTGTCGACTGCCCCGATGCCGATACGACCGTGTTCGAGGCTGAATGCGGCAAGGGCACCTATGTGCGCGCGATCGCTCGCGATCTCGGCCGCGACCTTGGTTGTTATGGCCATGTGATCGAGCTGCGCCGCGTCTCCGTCGGCGCGTTCGGCGAGGACGATCTGGTGCCGCTGGAAGAGCTGGAGGCCGCCGCTGAAGAGGGGCGCGAGGAGCTGGATGCCGAAGCTCTCGAGGCCGGCGCCAAGGCGCGGGTCGTCGATTTCGAGCCGCTGGACGAGTATCTCGTGGCGCCGGAAGTGGCGCTCGCCGACCTTTACGAAGTGGCGCTGACCGACGACCAGGCGGGCCGTGTCCTGTCCGGCAATGCGGTCCTGTTGCGCGGACGTGACGCGCCGGCCTTCTGCGACGAGGCCTATGCGACCGGCCATGGCCGGCTCGTCGCGCTCGGCGCGATCGAGGAGGGGGCGTTCAAGCCAAAGCGGGTCTTCGGCGGCAAAGGCTGAGGCGAGGTCGGAAAGTGGGCCCCGCACACGACCGTGTCCCTAGCTTCGCGTAAGCCGGCCCGTGCAATATGCACCTTCCTTGGCGGATCGAGGTGCCGGTATTGTTGCGCAGTGCAATAGAAAATTTACCCGCACCTCTTACGGCTAAGGAAGCCGCACAAGCCGACATATGGCATCTCGCCGTTCCCCGATTGCTTCCGCTGCGGATTTGGACCGGTGGAAGGACGCCATGTCGCTCAGGAACATCAAATTCTCGACCCGCATCATCGCCGCGGTTTTTCTGCCGTTGCTGGCCCTGTCGGTCTACGAGGCAATCCAGGTCAATACGCTCTGGCGCGAATCAAAGGCGGCCCAGCAGACCGAGATGTTCGCCCGCGAGATGCGCACCGTCTACGATCTCGTCCACGTCCTTCAGGTCGAGCGCGGCAATTCGGCCGGCTTCATCGGGTCCAAGGGCGCCCAGATGGGTGATTCCCTGGTCACGGCGCGGAATGGAACGAATGGTCGGCTCGCCGATCTTCGCTCGGTCAGCGAAGCGTTGCTGCCGGTCGCCAATGCACAGATTCGGGAGTCCCTCGCCAAGGCGAAGGACGATTTGGAGCGGCTCGGCGCCGTTCGTGGCACCATCGACGACCTCTCTATCTCGACCGGTGAGGCGCTGGGTTACTATACCGCCGTGATCGCCGATTTGAGCCGCATCGGCGGCGGCATCATCAACGCAACGGAAAGTCGCGATACCGCGATGAACCTTGCCGCCTATGTCAACATCATGGGCGCGAAGGAACTGGCCGGCGTGGAGCGCGGGATGGGCGCGGGGGGCATTGCCGCCGGCACGTTCTCCCTCGCCGCGTTCGACGCCTTTTCGGCTAAGAAGGGCGCTCAGGAAGCGCTGATATCGCGCTTTTTCGATCTCGCTTCGGACGATGTCGCGGCGACGAGCCGAAGCTTATACGGTAAGGGCGCCGGCGCCGATGTGGAAGCGATGCGCCTGGTGATCCTGGACGGAGGAAACTACGGGAAACTGTCGTCGCTGAACGCCGGCACATGGTTCGCCGGGATGACCGAATGGCTGGGAACCCTCGGCTCCATGGGAGCGGCGGTCTCCGACCGGATCATAGCCGACGCGGCGGCGGCGAGCAGCGCGGCCCAGACGCAGCTGACGGTGGTTGCCGCCATCGCGCTCGGACTGTTCGCAGCAATCGCCTTGTCGATCGTTCTGGTCGTACGCAGCATCGTTCGGCCGATCTCGGGGCTGTCGGTCCTGTTGCGCCGGATGGCGAACGGCGAATTCGACATCGAGGTGCCATTCGCCGGCCAACGCAACGAGGTCGGCGCCATGGCGGGCTCGGTGGTGGCCCTTCGTGAGGCCTTGCGGGAAAAAAGCGCGCAGGACGCCGAGCTCGAAGCCGGCCGTCATGCAAGCGATAGCGCGCGGCAAGCCGCCGACGCCAAGCGGGCGACCGCCGAAAGTGAAAGGCTCGCCGTCGTCGTCGGCGAGCTTGGTTCCGGCCTGCGGGAACTGGCCTCCGGCAATCTCTGCCACCGGATCGACACCGCCTTCTCCGGCGAATTCGAGCAGCTGCGAACGGATTTCAACGAAGCGGTCGCGCAACTGGATGCGACGCTCGCTGCCGTGGGGAGCAGCGCCAGGGCCGTGCATGTCGGGGCGGACGAAATTCGTGGTGCCGCCGACAACATGGCCGGCCGCACCGAGCAGCAGGCGGCCTCCGTCGAGGAAACGTCGGCCGCGTTCCAGGAAATCAACACGGCCGTTCAGGGTCTGTCGGCCAAGGCAAAGGAGGCGGGCGATCTGACCTCGCGCGCCAAGGGCCAGGCCGAGCGGTCCGGCGAGGTGGTGCGCAACGCCGTCACCGCGATGGGGCGTATCGAGACGTCGTCGCGGGAGATCGGCAACATCATCGGCGTCATCGACGAGATCGCCTTCCAGACCAATCTCCTCGCCCTCAACGCGGGTGTCGAGGCGGCCCGTGTCGGCGCGGCCGGCAAAGGCTTTGCCGTCGTCGCCCAGGAAGTGCGCGAACTGGCCCAGCGTTCGACCGAGGCCGCCAAGCAGATCAAGGAACTGGTCGCGTCGTCCCAAGACGAAGTCGGTAGCGGCGTTGCCCTGGTCGGAGAGACCGGCAATGCGCTTGAAGCGATCGTCGCCGAGATCCGGGAGATCGACGCGCATGTCGCCGCGATCGCGACCACCGCACGCGATCAATCGGTCGGGCTGCAGGAGATCAACACGGCGCTGCATTCGATCGACCAGGGAACGCAGCAGAACGCGGCCGTGGCCGAACAGTCGACGGCGGCAAGTCATGGCCTGGCGACCGAGGCGTCGTCGCTCAACGACCTCCTGTCGCGGTTCAAGCTGGCCGAGCAGTCGCTCCCGGGGCGAGCGCGGCGGGCAGCTTAGATCACTATGACATCGGATCGACTCGATCCGATGTCATGATCGGTTTCAGCAAGTCAGCGCGCAATGCGGGCGGACAACCCGTTCCAACTTTTCTTCATTCCGTCTAGGCGCCCTGCTGCGGCGGTTTGTCCGCGGCTGCGGTGATCGCGGCCGGCCTGCTGGTTTATTTCCGCCGCCGCTGGCTTTGAGCCATGGGCTCGTCCACGCCGTCCCGTAAGGCTAGTATTCTTCGCGGATTTGGCCTATAGGCAGCCGCAGCGCCGACCGGCTTGTCCCGTCCGCGCTATGTAACGGCCCTCGCTGGACGACATCCCGGCCATGGGCGACCCAACCCTCAAGATTTTCCAAGAAAGGGATTTCGATGTCGATTACGCTTGAGCGCAAAGCCGAGCTCATGAAGGAATACGCGATCAAGGAAGGCGACACCGGTTCGCCGGAAGTCCAGGTCGCGATCCTGACCGAGCGGATCGTGAACCTCACCGAGCATTTCAAGGACCACAAGAAGGACAACCACTCGCGTCGTGGCCTTCTGAAGATGGTCTCCCAGCGCCGCCGCCTCCTCGACTACGTGAAGTCGAAGGAAGAGCAGCGCTATCAGACTCTGATCGGCCGTCTCGGACTGCGCCGCTAAGATAGATACCCGGCGGGCCGGAGTGGGGCGACCCCTTCGGCCCGCCGGTCGCATTTCGGCCCCCCGCGAACCGGCGGGCCACACCAGCCCCGGGCTCCGCGACCAGTTCGCAAGAGCCCGACCACCCGAGCGGTCATGGGGCAGGATTACCGGATGCTTCCGGAACGGCCGGCGCCAGGCAAAGACCTGGCGCCTTCACCGCCTCGAAGCCTCTCGTCGTCTTGCCCATGACGCGTTTCGGTCACGAAACGCGCTTCGCCTCCAGCACCTATGACGGTGCTCACGGAGCGCAGGATGAAAAGGCAACAACATGTTCAACACCCACAAGGTGGAAATCGACTGGGCGGGCCGTCCNAGGATGAAAAGGCAACAACATGTTCAACACCCACAAGGTGGAAATCGACTGGGCGGGCCGTCCGCTTACCCTGGAAACCGGCAAGATCGCCCGTCAGGCCGACGGCGCGGTTCTGGCCACCTACGGTGAAACCACCGTGCTGGCGACGGTCGTCTCGGCCAAGCAGCCCAAGCCCGGCCTGGATTTCTTTCCGCTGACCGTCAACTACCAGGAAAAAACCTTCGCGGCCGGCAAGATCCCGGGCGGCTTCTTCAAGCGCGAGGGCCGGCCCTCGGAAAAGGAGACCCTGGTTTCCCGTCTGATCGACCGTCCGATCCGGCCGCTCTTCGCCGCCGGCTACAAGAACGAGACCCAGGTCGTTCTCACCGTCCTGCAGCATGATTTGGAGAACGATCCGGACGTTGTCGCGATGGTCGCGGCCTCGGCGGCGCTGACGCTCTCCGGCGTGCCCTTCATGGGGCCGATCGGCGGCGCCCGCGTCGGCTATATCGAGGGTGAGTACAAGCTGAACCCGCATGTCGACGAGATGATCGAGTCCAAGCTCGACCTCCTCGTCGCCGGCACCGACTCTGCCGTGCTGATGGTGGAATCGGAAGCCCATGAGCTGTCCGAGGACGTCATGCTCGGCGCGGTCATGTTCGGTCATCGCGGCATGCAGCCGGTGATCGACGCCATCATCAAGCTGGCCGAACACGCCGCCAAGGAGCCGCGCGAGCATATCGCCGCGGATCATTCCGCGCTCGAGGGCGAAATGCTGCAGCTCGCCGAGGGCGAGCTGCGCGACGCCTACAAGATCACCGACAAGCAGGCGCGCTACGTCGCCGTCGACGCCGTCAAGGCGAAGGTCACCGCGCATTTCCTCCCAGAGGGCGCGGAAGAGACCAAATATTCCAAGGAAGAGGTCGGCGCGGTCTTCAAGTCGCTGCAGGCCAAGATCGTCCGCTGGAACATCCTCGACACTGGTAGCCGTATCGACGGGCGTGACCTGAAGACGGTCCGCACCATCGTCGCCGAGGCCGGTATCCTGCCGCGCACCCACGGCTCGGCGCTGTTCACCCGCGGCGAGACCCAGGCGCTGGTCGTCGCCACGCTCGGCACCGGCGAGGACGAGCAGTTCGTCGACGCCCTGACCGGGACCTACAAGGAGCGCTTCCTGCTCCATTACAACTTCCCGCCATACTCGGTCGGCGAGACCGGCCGCATGGGTTCGCCCGGCCGCCGCGAAATCGGCCACGGCAAGCTGGCCTGGCGGGCGATGCGCCCGATCCTGCCGGCGCCCGAGCAGTTCCCCTACACGATCCGCGCGGTCTCCGAGGTCACCGAGTCGAACGGCTCGTCCTCGATGGCGACGGTCTGCGGCACTTCGCTTGCCCTGATGGATGCCGGCGTTCCGCTGAAGGCTTCCGTTGCAGGCATCGCGATGGGACTGATCAAGGAGGACGAGCGCTTCGCGGTTCTGTCCGACATCCTCGGCGACGAGGACCATCTCGGCGACATGGACTTCAAGGTCGCCGGCACGGGCGAGGGCATCACCTCGCTGCAGATGGACATCAAGATCCAGGGCATCACCGAGGAAATCATGCAGGTCGCCCTCGATCAGGCCAAGGCCGGTCGTCTGCATATCCTCGAGGAGATGGCCAAGGCGCTGTCGGAAAGCCGTGCCGAGCTCGGCGAGTTCGCACCGCGCATCGAGGTCATGCAGGTTCCGACCGACAAGATCCGCGACGTCATCGGCGCCGGTGGCAAGATCATCCGCGAGATCGTCGAAAAGACCGGCGCCAAGATCAACATCGAGGACGACGGCACCGTGAAGATCGCCTCCTCCTCGGCCAAGGAGATCGAGGCAGCCAAAAAGTGGATTCACTCGATCGTGGCCGAGCCCGAGGTCGGTGAGATCTACGAGGGCACGGTAGTCAAGACCGTCGAATTCGGCGCCTTCGTCAACTTCTTCGGCTCCAAGGACGGTCTCGTCCACATCTCGCAACTGGCCGCCGACCGGGTCGGCAAGACCACTGACGTCGTCAAGGAAGGCGATAAGGTCTGGGTCAAGCTGATGGGCTTCGACGAGCGCGGCAAGGTCCGCCTCTCCATGAAGGTGGTCGACCAGACCACCGGCGAGGAGATGAAGGAAGACGCCGCCTGATCGGCGGCCTTCTTTCCGACCCTTTGAAAGGCGCGTCCCCCGGGGCGCGCCTTTTTTTGCGTTTTATGACCATCCAGGTTGAAGCCTGCTGGCCAAACCGTTGCCGCCGCAGATAGCCGCGACCAGGACGGGTGCATACATTCCCCTACGGAATTCAACTTGACTATTGCCAAACGTCGTTTCATTGTTAATGGGAAAGTACGATGGCACCAAAGTAAGAAAGGATTAGAAATGCCGGAAATCAGCGCAAAAACCCTTTCACTCTTGGTCGACGGGAAGAGCGTGGAGATCAAGAATGAAAAAGAGACCCAGACGGAGCTGAATAACGCGCTCCAAGATCCCGATAAATTCAAGGAATTCGCAAAGAGCCCAGCAGCATTCGCTAAGGAATACGGCCTGCAGATCGACGAGGCGCTATCAGCTCAATTGTCCTCGAAGCTCAAGGACGTCCAGAGCGTCGGCGATATGCAGAAGGTTATGCGGGGCACCAACGAGGCAACGGTCTGGGCCGTGGCATCCGGGTCCTACTCGGTCGCGTCGTCGAAGATCGCACTGGCGTACTGACGCATTTGTGCCAACCTGCTGAGAGACCCCTCGCCCGGTTGGGGAAGTCGGCGGGGCGGTCCTTGACAACGGTGGGGCACAAACCATGGCGATTCCAGTTTCATCCTTTGCCTTCCATTTAACTTATACCTGTCCACTCGCTTGCGCACATTGTTGCTTCAATTCCTCGCCGCAAGTCGCCGATCGCCTCGATCCGGCATTCGTTCTTGAGGCGATCGCTCATATTCCCGAAGATGTGACCCTGGTCGCCTTCACGGGGGGCGAGCCGTTTCTGCATGGTCGCAATCTCGTTCGCTATGTCGAGGCCGCGAAATCAAGATCTTTCAAGACCCGCATCGTAACGAGTGGATATTTCGCCACCTCGGAAAGAGCGGCACGTCTTCGCTTCCAGCCCTTGGCAGACGCCGGCCTAGACGAGCTTTCCATCAGCTGGGACGACTATCACGAGGAGTTTGTGGCTTTCGACTGCGTGCGCACGCTTGTGCAGACGGCGAGGGAGGCCGGAGTCTATACGGCGATCAGTTCCGTCCAGTCCGTCGAGACACTCTGGACGGCTGAGCGGATACGAAGCGCACTCGGAGATGTCGGCTCCGAGGTGGAGATCATTAGTGAATCCGGGCTCAATCTGACCGGGCGGGCGGAGACAGACCTCAAGGACGCCACCTTTGTATCGAACGGATATCTCGGACCATGTCCCTATGTGCTGACTGGGCCGACCATGAGCGCGAAGAACAAGCTTCTTGCCTGTTGCGGCGTCATTCCGGACACCAAGCGGCTCACGATCCGCGAAGCGCCCGATCCGGAAGAAATTCCGGAGCTGATTGAAGCAAGCCTGCGCAATCCGCTTTTTACCGGGTTGTTTCTACGGGGACCCTATTCCCTGATGGAGGCGATCGCTCGCAAGCATGATGTTACAATTCCTCCTCGTGACAAGGTGGGGGGCAATTGCGAGGCCTGTAAGCTGTTGTTTGAGACGCCAACGATCGAGGCTCATCTCGACGCGTATCTGAAAGACATGTCGATCACGTTTCTCAATGAGATGCTGTTGCTAGAATCTCTGGAACTGCTCACTCCGAAACATGTGATGGGCCTGTGGGGAAATAGCAGTGCCACCCGTACGGACCTCTGTCGCCACGAAGCCGGTCACGCTATCTAAGACGGGACTGACTGCGTATCCGGGACAGGACCGTTCTCGCTGTTGAAGAGAGTGCATACCGCAAGAGTTGATCGGAAACCGACCTGGGCGCTTTGATCGCACGCGTCTTCGCCGCGCTGCTCACCGGCACGGTGTTCAGCCAGTCGGTGGAGTTCACGCAGCAATATCTGCAGCGGCTCGGTGGCGCGGTGGACGAGATCGAAATGGTCGTCGCGCGATTCGACGCCGGGGCGGCACGAGCGGGCGTCTCGCGGGACGCGGCGCTAAAGCGCCTGCGCGGGAATTCCGATCCCCTGGCGGCCCGGCAGGGCGAGGACGCCGCCGCGACGATCTTACGCTCCGAGGAGCTGGCGCGGCGTTACCGTGATCTCGTCGACGCGGCGCCGCTGCTCCGGCCGTTCGTCGTTCTGGGTGATCTGGACTGGGCGATTACCGCGCGAGCCGGCAACGATTATCGTCCCGCTTTGCCAATCACGATCGACGGTTTCGTGCTGACAGCGACAGGATTCGGCCTCGGCTGGGCCTTCGGGGCTAGCGCCCATGGCGCGGCGCGGATGGGCCGCCGCCGATCCCGGCGGCGGATACGCTCGATCTGACACCGCCGCGTGGTGGAAAAATGCGGCCTAGAGCATCCGGCGAATAATTTGAATCGACGGGTTCCCATTTGATGTTCGGTTTGATTCTCTGTGAGCAGGAGGTGCTTCATGGGAAAGGCTGTTTCATCAGATTT